>CAZRID010000068.1:0-11593 GCA_964600055.1 uncultured Acidimicrobiaceae bacterium | reverse complement strand
GGTCAGGCGCTCGTGGCACGGGAGATGGGTGCGAAACGAGTGATCGCCGAGACCGGCGCCGGCCAGCACGGTGTGGCTACCGCCGCCGCCTGTGCCCGGCTTGGACTCGACTGCACGGTCTACATGGGAACTGTGGACATCGAACGACAGGCTCCGAATGTGGAGCGGATGGGGTTGCTGGGGGCGAAGGTGGTCCCGGTCATCTCGGGTGATGCGACGTTGCGCGCTGCCATCAATGAAGCCTTGAGAGACTGGGTCAGCCAGCCGGAGAGCACCTATTACCTGCTCGGCTCGGCGGTTGGCCCCCATCCCTACCCATGGCTGGTCCGAGAGCTCCAATCGGTAATCGGCAGAGAGGCCCGCCTTCAGATGCTGGATCGGGTCGGGCGTCTTCCCGATGTCGCCATCGCTTGCGTCGGTGGCGGGTCCAATGCGATCGGGCTGTTCCATCCTCTGCTCGACGACCCGATCGAGTTGATCGGAGTGGAGGCCGGTGGCACGTCGCCGGAGCTGGGGCACAACGCCGCCACCATCAGCTTTGGCAGCCCCGGGGTGCTCCACGGCAGCTTCTCCTACCTGCTCCAGGACGATGACGGGCAGATCCAGGAAACCCACTCGGTGTCGGCGGGTTTGGACTATCCCGGCGTGGGCCCTGAGCATTCGTGGCTCGCCGAGACCGGTCGCGCCAGATACGAGCAGGCCACCGACGACGAGGCCCTGTCCGCCCTCGATGAGCTGGGACGGCTCGAAGGGATCCTGCCCGCTCTGGAGTCGAGTCATGCCCTGGCCGGTGCCAGGAGGTGGCTGGCCTCCAACCCGGGCTCGCTGGTGTTGGTCGGCCTTTCTGGAAGGGGCGACAAGGACATCGACATCATCAGGGGTATGGGCCGATGAGTGCGTCTCTGGCGGGAGCAGTCACCCTCGAGCAACGTCTTGGCGGCCCGGCGACCGCTGTCGTCCCTTATCTGACCGGTGGCTTTCCGACAATGACCACGTTCCAGGAGGCCTTGCAGGCGATCTCGGCCGGCTCGATCGCGGTGGAGATCGGAGTCCCCTTCTCCGACCCCATGGCCGACGGGGCGACGATCCAGGAGTCGAGCCGGGTCGCCCTGGAAGGTGGTGCCAGTCTCGACGCCATCGTCACCGCGATCGAAGGTCTTTCCCGGCTCAGTGCGGAGCTGGTGATCATGAGCTATCTCAATCCGCTTCTTGCCTACGGGCTCGACGAGTTGATGCCCCGGCTCGGTGCGGCCGGGGTGGCGGCCCTGGTGGTCCCGGATCTGCCGCTGGAGGAGTCGGGTGAGCTGGGTCGGCTTGCGGGCGAGAGCGGGATCGGCCTGGTACAGCTAGTCAGCCCGGTCACAAGCCTGGAGAGGTTGGCGGCCCTCGGGGCAGCTTCGGAAGGCTTCACCTATGCGGTGACCATGACCGGGATCACGGGGGGCAACGCTGGGGTCGGTGGCGACGTGACCGGATATCTCGACCGGGTGCGGGCGGTTTCCCGCCCCCCGGTCCTGGCTGGGTTCGGAGTCAGGAGGGTCGAGCAGGTCCACGCTCTGAGCGCGCATTGCGATGGTGTGATCGTGGGCAGTGCCCTTGTCGAGGTCCTCGCCGCCGGCGAGGACCCGGTGGCGTTCATAGAGGGGCTGAAACTGTGATCGCCACGCTCTCCAATGGGTGCACGCTGGGCGAGAAGGCAGCGATCCTCCGGTTCATCGAAGGACACGGGCTACGGGTTCATGTCGGCGAGGCCGGGGTCACCACCATCGTCAGCATCATCGGCGACCCCGAACCGGGGCTCGGCGAGACCATTGCCGCGCTACCCGGAGTCGAGTCTGTGAGCCTCGATGCGCCGCGATACCCGTTCGTTGCCCGGGAAGCTCGATCAGAGCCGAGCACCGTGAAGGTGGGAGATGTTGTGATTGGCGGTCGTGGGGTGGCGGTGATCGCCGGCCCATGCTCGGTGGAGTCCGAGGATCAATTGCTGACCATCGCTCGGGGGGTGGCCAAGGAGGGTGCAGTGCTGCTTCGGGGTGGTGCCTTCAAGCCGAGGACATCTCCGTACAGTTTCCAGGGGCTCGGTGAGGAGGGATTGGAGATGCTGGCTACGGCCCGGGAGGAGACCGGTCTCGGAGTCGTCTCCGAGGTGGTCGCCCCCGAGGACATCCCCCTCATGAACCGCTACGTGGACATGCTCCAGGTGGGTAGCAGGAACATGCAGAACTTCAGACTCCTCTCCGCCGTTGGTGAACAGCCGGCGCCGGTGCTGTTGAAGAGGGGTCTGATGTCGACCATCGAGGAAATGCTGCTCGCCGCCGAATACATCGTCGGGGCCGGCAATCCCCGGGTGGTTCTCTGCGAGCGGGGGATCCGTTCCTTTGAGACCGCTACCCGCGGGACGCTGGACATAAGCGCGGTTCCGGTGCTCAAGGAGCGCACACACCTGCCGGTTCTCGTCGACCCCAGTCACGCTGCCGGGAAGCGGTCCCTGGTCCCAAGTCTCTCCGCGGCAGGGATCGCCGCGGGCGCAGACGGGCTTCTGATAGAGGTCCACGACCGCCCGGACCAGGCACTGAGCGACGGCCCGCAGAGCCTCACCCTGGACGGCTTCGCGTCGACGATGGAAACCGTGGAGAAGATCGCCGAAGCTCTCGACCGCCCCCTCCTGAAATTGGGGTGAGAGTGGGCGTACGCGGCCCGAACTCACCCCAATTTCGACGTGGTACTACTGCGTCGGCGGAGCCGACGTCTCCTTGAACATCTCGCCGATGGCGGCGACGCTGCCCAGGACCCCACTGGTGTCCAACGGGAGGAAGATCTTGGTCGCCTGACCATTGGCCACTGCTTCCAGAGTTTCCAGATAGCGGATCGCCACCAGATCCGGGGTGGGGTTGCCGTTGTGGATGGCGGTGAACACTCGCTCGATCGCCTGGCCCTCACCCTCGGCCACGGTGAGCAACTGGTACTGCTCGGCGTCGGCCACCCTCTTGATCGCCTCGGCCTGACCAGTTGCCTCCAGAATCTGGCTCTGCTGGATTCCCTCGGCGCGGAGGATGGCGGCGGCCTTGCCACCCTCGGCCTCGGTCACCTGGGCCCGCCGGTCGCGTTCCGCCTTCATCTGACGGTGCATGGCGTCGGTGACGTCGGCCGGCGGCTCGATCCTCTGCAACTCCACCCGGACCACACGAACACCCCATTTGTCGGTGGCGTCGTCGAGGATCTGACGGAGCTTGGCATTGATGACTTCGCGAGAGGTCAGTGCCGCATCGAGGTCGAGGTCGCCCACCACGTTCCTCAGGTTGGTCTGGGCCAACTTGGTCGCCGCCAGGATGAAGTTTCCCACGTTGTACTGGAGCTTCACCGGGTCGGTAGCCTCGTAGTAGATGACGGCGTCGACCGTCACCACGACGTTGTCCTTGGTAATGACCTCCTGTGGAGGGACGTCCACGACCTGCTCTCGCATGTCGACCTTGGTCAACCGCTTGACGAACGGCAGGACCCATCTCAGACCGGATTCGACGGTCCGCTGGTAGCGACCGAGGAACTCTATGAGCCCCTTCTCAAAGGGTCGCACCACCCTGAACCCGGCCGCGGCGATGAGGATCAACGCCAGCGCCAGGACAACAAACAGAATGATTACTGCTTCCATTGTCTTTCCTTTCTCCTCGTGATCACTTCAAACGTCAACTCTTCTCGAGGGGCTCCACCACGAGACGGGCGCCTCGGACCTCGGTCACGACGATCTTCTGACCGGCGGGTATGCCCTGGAGTGCCACCGCTCTCCACTGTTCGGACTCCACCTTGACCATGCCGGCACCGGACACGGGGTCGATGTCTTCGATGACAACACCTTCCATCCCCGCCCAGCGGTTGGCCCCAATCCTCGGCTGCTCTTCCTCGTCCTGTCGGGTGATGAACCTTCGCAGATAGGCCAGGGAGAACACCGACACCCCAAAGAACACAAGCCACTGGGCGAGCACCGCGGCACCAGCCCAGGCGAGGACGGCGGCCGCACCGGCGCCGATGGCAAAGGGAAGCAGGAAGAACCCGGCAGTGAAGATCTCACCGATCCCCATCACCACGGCGAAGATGGTCCAGAGCCATCTCCAAAGTTCATTGTCCACGTCGTTACCTCCTTGTCCGGCAACGGCGACGGCGGCGATCACCGCGCCCATTCCAACTCCGTAGGAGATCAGGTCTCTCCTGGTCTTCCTCGTGAATCCTGCCTGTCCGGTCTGCACGTCGCCCCATGTGGCCGTTGAGTGCCGATGCTGGCGATAAGAGGCAGCCCAGTTCTCGGCGAACAGCGCCGGGTCGCTTCCGACCACGTCTGTCACGGTTCTGCCGTCCGTTCGTGCGTCTGCGAGATGCTGATCGAGCTCAGCCCTCATCTCGGCGACGGCGGTGCGTGGGACACCGGTCTCGAGCCAGTAGCGCTCGATCCTCTCGACGACGTTGAGATCGTTGGTCACCGGCTTCCTCCATTGAGCACCGCGTTCACCGACTCACGGAATTCGGTCCAATCCTGACGCCATTGATCCAGTGTGTCCTTGCCCCGTGAGGTGATCCGGTAGTACTTCCGCGCTGGGCCTTCGCTGCTCTGGACGAGGTAGCTCTCGATCATCCCGTGCTTCTGCAACCTGGAGAGGAGCGGATAGATCGACCCCTCACTTGCCAGATTGAGCCCGCGTTCCCGGAGCTTGTTGACCATCTCGTAACCGTAGGACGGCTCCTCGTTGATGATCGACATGAGACACATGTCGAGGACTCCGTGTAGGAGCTGAGTGGCTCGGTCCTGCTCGGTACTCCTAAGTACCATGTTTAACATAATACTGAGTGAAGCAGGAAAGTCAAGCGACAACACGCCGAACCTCAGGTTCTGCGTTTCATATTTGAAACAACCCGCCTCAGCTTCGCAGGCTCGGGTGTCGGGGTGCTGAAGCTGAGACGGTTCGTTTCATATCCGGGCCGTGGAACCTGAGGTTCGGGGATGCCATGCTTGGCGGGTGAGCTTCATCCATCCCAGGACCGCCCGGCTCGAGGATCCCGATCTTCCGGCGGTCGCCACCCTGCTCGGCTCCTCCGTCCCGCCTCCGATCGAGGCAGCCGTGGAAGCTGTCAGCGGGCGGGTGACCGACGGCGAGCTCCTGCAGGTCACCTGGTGGCCGGGAGCCGGCATCACCACCCGGTATCGAGTGTCGATAATCGGTGGAGAGCTGGAAGGGACGTCGACCTATGTGTGTGTCGCTGGCCGCATCCCCAAGGGAGCATTGATCGTCGTAGGGGACACCGGTCAGGTCGGCGTCTGGAAGGTGCCCCATGATCCGGCTCTGCCCGGTCTGGCTGCCGCAGTGGACCAGGATCGGGCCGGTCGTCTCCTCGAGGACCTCGGTGGGTCACCAGGGACGGTTGAAACACGTCTTGTCGCCTACCGGCCAGGACGTCGGGCGGTGGTCTCGGTGTCGGGTGCCCAGGAGGGCTTGTATCTCAAGCTGGTACGCCCCAAGAAAGTCGAGGCATTGCACCGCTCGCATCAGATGCTCGCAGGTGCCCTGCCGGTGCCGGCCAGCCACGGATTCTCCCCCGAGTTGGGTCTCATTGCTCTCCAGGCTGTGCCGGGAACGACGTTGCGGGCGGTGCTGGAAGATCCGGGTCAGTCGGTCCCTTCGGCGGCCGAGATCGTCGATCTCTCCCGGCGCATGCCCCCTCCGCCCGATGGCCAGGAGGCGCCGTCAGCGATCGGCAGATTGATCGATACCGGCCAGGTACTTGCTGCCGTCACCCCTGAGCTGGCTGCGCGGGTCGACGATGTCATCAGGGCCATCGGACCGGAACCGTCCGATCCCGACACCCCGAGCCATGGGGACTATTACGAGTCACAGCTTCTGGTCAAAAACGGGTCGGTCGTCGGGCTGTTGGACATCGACACCTACGGTTGGGGCCGGCCCGGAGACGACGCGGCGACCATGCTCGGGCATCTCGCGGTCTGGTCGGGTATGAGCAGGCAACCACAGCGCGTCAGTGATCTCGGATCACACCTGATCCGGACTTGGGACGAGCTCGTCGACCCCAAGGACCTGCGGCGGAGGATCGCCGCAGTTGTGCTCGGCCTTGCCACCGGGCCCTTCCGGGTGCAGTCGGCAGACTGGCCGCAGGAGACAGCGGACCGGGTCTCCATCGCCGGGCAATGGGTGGAGAGCGCCCTCCAGATTTGATGAGAAAAGTCTCATCGTGCTCTCAGGGTGATCTAACCCTCGTTTAGGAGAGTGTCATCAAGAACACCCCGATAAGGAGGGAAAGATGCAAACCAAAGAACAGGGCAGGCGCCCCAAGAATTGGAAGGTCGTGGCCGCGATAGCCACCGCGTCGGCTCTCGGCGTCAGCGGTTTGGCTTTGGCCGGGCCCGACGATCGATCGGATGATCCGGACCCGATCAAGTTGAGCGAACAGACACCGATCACCGAGGTGACGGTGGCCAAGACCACCTCGACCACCCTGGCCGACCTGGGTTTTGATGTCGACACCCTGGATAGTGCCAGTTCCCCCTTCGACGATTCGGCGGCACCGACGACGACGAACGCCGACTCGGTCGCATCCGTGGCCTCGGCCGCCTCGCCTGAGCCGGCTCCCGCTCCGGTCCCTAGCGCCGACTCCCCGGACCCGGCCCCCAACCCACCAGCAGATGACTCTCCGGATCAGGCATCCGCTCAGTCGGCAGCCTCTGCGGCCTCAGCAGATTCGGCCGACAACTCGGCCGGTTCCTGAATCACGGCTCATGGGACGACACCCGGTCTGAGACCGGGTGTCGTCCCCTAGCCTCGTAACCCGTGTCAAGACGACTGCGCTGGGTCATAACCGGACTGGTGGGTCTGATCGCCCTGGCCGGTGCGGCTTCCTTTGCGCCCCGAGCGGTCCCGGTGGCACCACCCCCGGTGCGGCTCGAAGGTCCGGTGGTCGAAACCGAGCCTTCACAGAACGAGTTGGTCGTGGTCCCCAACCCGTCCGTGGACCTCGGAAGCCAGAATCCGATCGTGACCACGACCACCCTCCCGTCCGATGTGACCACGACGACCGTCCCGCCCGATGATGACCCGGATCCCGTCGCCTCCCTGGACGATCCGGTCGACCCACCCGACCCGCCAATCGACGATTCGTCGGATTCTGACGGGGCCTCGGCCGAGTCCCCCGATGATGACTGAGGACCGTCCACGACGGTGGATTCCTTCCGCCCGCATGCGGATCCTCGGTTGGTATGTCCTCCTCCTCGCCGTTGCGTTGGTGCCGGCGCTTCTGATCCAGCGCTCGTTTCTCCTCGATCAGGTGGTGACCGACGCCGATCAGGCCCTGGATCAGGAAGTCGGGGAGCTTCGCCAGCTCGCCAGCGGCATAAACCCGGAGACCGGTGAGCCATTCGCCGGGGATGTGCGGGCGATCTTTGACGCTTTTCTCGCCGGCAACGTCGCTCTGGCCGAAGAGGCGATTGTCACCATCGTCGACGGAGTGCCCTACAAGAGCGATGTCTCCGGCTCGCTGTTCAGAGAGACCGACCTGATGGAGCGTTGGTCATCGCTCCAGGTCCCTGAGCGAGACCAGGTCGACACCGATCTCGGGCCGGTCCGGTACCTGGCAGTGCCACTCCTTTCTAACGAAGCCACCGGGGGCGTGTTCGTCGTCGCCGTCGGCCTCCAGAACCAGCTCGACCGGATCGACGGGGTGATTCGGGTTGGTGCCATTGTTCTGGGCTCCATCCTGTTGATCGCATCGGCCGTTGCCTGGATCGCGGCCGGAGACGTGCTGCGACCGTTGCGTCATCTATCCACCACTGCTCGCTCGATCACGGAGTCGGATCTCTCAAAACGAATCCCCGTCGAGGGCAACGACGAGATAGCCGCCCTCGCCGGCACCTTCAACGACATGCTCGATCGTCTCGAGGAGGCATTTGCCACCCAACGTCGATTCGTCGATGACGCGGGACACGAGCTTCGAACGCCGATCACCGTGATTAGAGGACAGCTCGAGCTGCTGGGGGAAGACCCTGTGGAACAGCGGGCATCGATTCAGCTGGTGACCGGTGAGCTCGACCGCATGTCCCGGATCGTGGAAGACCTCCTTGTCCTGGCCAAGACCGAGCAACCGGACTTCATCCAACCCCACCCCATCGACCTCGCCGAGTTCGTGGACGAGTTGGCGATGAAGGCATCGGCGCTGTCGACACGTCAAGTCTCGGTCGAGACCAGCGATCATGCGGTGGTGATGGGCGACCAACAGCGACTGACCCAAGCCATGCTGAACCTGGCCCGGAATGCAATCGAGCACACCCCTGCGACGGCGCGGATATCGCTCGGGGGAGGGGCCAACGGGTCCTGGGCGCGGTTGTGGGTGACCGACGCCGGCCCGGGCATTCCGCCCGAGGAGCAAAAGCGTCTCTTTGAGAGGTTCGCCCGGGGGCGGGGTGGTCGTCGCACGACCCAGGGGGCAGGTCTCGGTTTGTCCATCGTGAAAGCGATCGCCGAGGGCCACGGTGGGAGGGTGGAGCTGGACACCGGAAGTGGGGGATCCACTTTCACGATTGTCATCCCTACCACAGGCGTCGACCCCGAGGACGAGGCTTGAGCAGGATCCTCATCGCAGAGGACGAGCCGGGAATCGCCTCGTTCTTGGAGAAGGGGCTCAAGGCGGCCGGCTATTCGATTCTTGTCGTCGAAGACGGCCTAACTGCGGCGAGCGCGGCCCGTGACCGTGACTTCGATCTGATGATTCTGGACCTGGGCCTTCCGGGAATCGACGGGCACGAGGTCCTGTCCGAGCTCAGGGGCCGGGGAGAGCGGATGCCGGTGATCATCCTCACCGCCCGCAGCGGTGTTGGCGACACGGTGGCCGGGCTGGAGGGAGGCGCCGACGACTACGTCAACAAGCCGTTCCGATTCGAGGAGCTCTTGGCCCGGGTCAAGGTCCGTCTCAGGGACCCGGGGAGTGCGGAACCGACCCAGCTGAGCGCAGGAGAGGTAGTGCTCGACCTGTTGACCCGCAAGGCCCACGTCGGTGACATCGAAGTGGAGCTATCGGCTCGGGAGTTCATCCTGGCCGAGACGCTGTTCCGGCATCCGGGACAGGTCCTCTCGAGACAGCAGCTTCTGTCCAACGTGTGGGGCTACGACTTCGACCCGGGCTCGAACGTGGTCGACGTCTACGTGGGCTATCTACGCAAGAAGCTGGGCACAGACCTGATCGAAACGGTGCGCGGGATGGGCTATCGGCTGACCGCCGACTGACCGCTCCGGCTGATAGCCCACCAACCCACGGCCACCGCGGCCCCGAGATGCCAGGCGGCGTGTGGTTGGAGAAGCGAGCCCGGTTCGCACAGCGGGCCGCCGGTGGCGCCGAGCCGACCGAATATGGCAACTGCTCCGAGCAGGAGAAGCGGCCCAAGAGTGGCGGCAGACCTGTCGTGGCGGAGCAGCGAGAACAGGGTGACCACGGTGAGTCCCACCGCCACCGGGTCGGCCACTGCCGGTGCCAGGGCGAACACAATGCCAAGAGCGATCAGGGCAGGAATCCTGGACATGCGCTCCCAACGGGATCCGGCCGCCGCCACCAGGGCCAGAAGCCAGGCGAGCGTGAGGTCGTGGGCCCACTCGCTGCCCATCGGCATCGGGCCATGGAAGAGAAACGATCCGATCCCGGTGGCGAGCAGACCTATGCCGAGCCATCTTCGGTCCGGGCGTCTCGTGACGATGAGGGCGCCGACGAGGAGAAACCCGATCGTGGTCAGGGAGTTGATCGGTTGGCCGAGAAAACCGGCGCCGATCGTCTCACAGTCGGCCGCAGCGCCCATCTGCGCACCGTACTCAACGCCGACGAACCATTCTCGCGCGCCGATCTCGACCTATGGGTCGAGATCGGCGCGCGAAAACGGAGAGTGTTAGAAGGGTTGGGGCTCGAGGCCCACTACCTGTGAGATCGCCATGTCACCGTCGACCCGATCCGGTGTCAGTTGGGCTCGCGCCCTGCCGTTACCGGGAATCTCGATCTCGACAACGAGTGCCTTGCCGGCCACCCCTGTCCCATTGAGCGTCTCCAGGGTGCCGTTCCAGCTGCCCATCTCGGGGTTGGTGGCGAGAGCGGCGGAACCGGTGGTGAGCAGGATGCCGTCATCGCCTATCACCCGCACCGGTCCCTCGAAAGAATCGGCCATGATCGTTACCTGTCCTCCCCAAAGACCTGGCGCACCTGGGAGCGCAACACGATCTCGTGGCGATACGACTTGCGGACGTCCTTCAGCTTTTGTTCCATCTCGTCTTCGAGATCATCGAGCTTGTCGCGAAGCTTGTCGAGTCTTCGCTTCAATGTCCGGTTCTCCTCCTGGAGTGCGAGGACCCGACGCACCCCTTCGAGGTTGAGACCCTGGCTGGTCAGCTCCTGGATGAGCTGGAGTCTTTCGATGTCCTCCTGGGAGTAGCGACGGGTGCCACCCGGAGTCCTGAAGGGCTCGAGAAGGCCCTTGCGCTCGTAGATCCGGAGGGTCTGGGGATGCATCCCGGCCAGCTCTGCTGCAACCGAGATGACGAAAACCGCCCTTGTCGTCTCGCTCATGACAACTTCATGATCTCAGATGGGACCGCACATCGTCGGTCTCCAGCTCTGCCAGGTCTTCGAGCAACTGCTTCTCTTCCTTGGAGACCTTGGACGGAACCGCCACCTGCACGGTGACCAATAGGTCGCCGGTGCGCCCCCGGTCGGGTGTGACCCCCTTGCCCCGCACTCTGAAGGTCTTGCCTGACGGAGTCCCGGCCGGCACCTTGAGCTTGACCCCGCCATTGAGCGTCGGGACTTCGAGCTTGGTCCCCAGCACAGCTTCCGAATAGGTGATCGGCACCGTTAGTGTCAGGTCGTTGCCCTTGCGCCCGAAGGTGCGGCTGGAGGCGACCCGAATCTTGACCAGAAGGTCCCCTCTGGGCCCCCCATTTCGCCCGGGCCCGCCCTTGCCTGGCAGACGGAGGGTGTTCCCGTCCTGGACACCGGCAGGGATTCGAACCTTGATCTCGCGGGTTCTGGTCTCGGTGCCTGAGCCACGACACACAGTGCACGGAGTCTCGATCAAGCGGCCTGCTCCCCGGCATTGCGGGCAGGGCTGGGAGAAGGAGAAGAATCCCTGATTCTGGGCAACCACTCCGCGCCCGCCACAGGTGGGGCAGGTTGTGACTGTGGTGCCCGGTTCCGCCCCGTTGCCACCGCAATGCGAGCAGGTGTCGACCCCGCGCAGGGTCACCGCAGTGGTCAGCCCCTTGACTGCGTCGTCGAATGGGATGGTCAGATCCGCCTGGAGGTCGGGTCCCTTGGCCGGCCCGCCCCGGCTCCCTGAGCCAAAGCCGAAGAGATCTCCGAGACCGCCCAGACCGCCGAGCAGGTCGGACAGGTCCTCGACCCGGACCTGTTGGCCGCCAAATCCGCCGCCCTGGCCGCCGTAGCCGGCGAAGCCACCGGAATCGACCAAACGTCGCACCTGGTCGTACTCCTTGCGCTGCTCGGCGTTGGAGAGGGTGGCGTAAGCCTCAGAGATCTCCTTGAACTTCTCCTCGGCCGTCTTGTCGTC
>CAZRID010000067.1:0-12031 GCA_964600055.1 uncultured Acidimicrobiaceae bacterium | reverse complement strand
TGACCCGGCTGGCGGCCCTGCTGCTGTTTTCGGTGGTGCCCATCGTGCCTCACGAGCCGGTGAGTGGGCCGCCGATCCCTGGCTCGATGAAGACTTCGAGGGTGGGGTGGGCGGGTACTCCAGTTGGAGCCTCCATCCGACATCCGCCGGCCATCAGGGCGACGGAGTCGTATCCAAGATCCCAACCGGCCAGCATTGGGGCTCGACCGGACACTGGAACACCAAGAGTGCCATCGGCTCGGAGCCGGAAGAGATGTGGATGAGGTACTGGCTCAAGTTCCCAACGGGTTTCCGGGTCGATCCCCCATATCGAGGGAAGCTTCCCGGATTCGCCGGTCTCTACACCTCCTCCCGCTGCCACGGGGGCAGTGTCTCGACCTCGGCGAGCCCGTGCTGGTCGGCGCGGATGTCGTTCTCCCCGATCTACTCCGGGGATGGCCTGCCCACGATCCCCTACGATCCGAGCAAGGTGACACGGGTGGGTTGGTACGCCTACCTGCTCAGCTCGGGTGGCGCCGGTCAGGACGGCAAGATCCTCAACTGGAACCCGAATCTGTCCACCCTCCAGCATGGGAAGTGGTACTGCATCGAGGGTCGGGTAAAGATGAACGGGCTCGGTCAGCAGAACGGGATTCTCGAAGGTTACGTCGACGGGAATCAGGCGTTCAAGGCCTCGAACCTCACCTTCCGCCGCTCGTCGGAGTCACGGCTCAAGGTCAAGTCGCTCTGGTTCGACGTCTACTACGGAGGCACTGGGACCTCGCCCAAGAGTAACTCCATCTCGTTTGATTCCCTGGCAGCGGGGCCGGAGCGGATCGGCTGCAACGACCAGCCGGAGCCATCAGGAACCTTCTGGGACGATGATGGCTCGGTCTTCGAGAATGCAATCGAGCAGCTCGCAGCATCAGGGATAACGGTCGGGTGCAACCCGCCGACAAACGACCGTTTTTGCCCGGACGACTCGGTGACCAGGGGTCAGATGGCCGCGTTCCTCAAGAGGGCGCTGGGCGACTCCTATCCGGTGAGTCTTCCCGCTCCGCCTGCATCGCCACCAGACTTCTTCGGCGGAAGGTCGCACCTCGAATACAAGACGGCGTTGTCGGTCTATTCGGCCGGCGGCGCTCCGTTCGACACCTTCGGGGTGAGCTACTGGGTCGACGACACCACCGGGGACCGCAACTGGATACCGGGGGGAGGTGGTGGCGACCCCAACTACTGGGTGCCAATCCAGCTGGGACGGATCTGGGATGCGGGGGCGACGCCCTACATTCGGATCGTGGTCCACGACCTGAAGGCTCTGGCCTCCGGCGCCCACGGCAAACGTCTCAACAACATGATGTCCACCTTCAAGAAATTCACCGCTCTGGGCGGTGGTCGGCGGGTCATCCTCGACATCCTGCCTGACGCCAACCTCAAGAGTACGGACTACGGCGACGACCCGAGCCGTTTCAAGACGGCATTCCGGGACATCACCGACAGGGCGAGGTCGGCACTCGGCAACAACGTGCGCATCGCATTCACCGCGCAGCGGGCAATGACCTCCAACAGGTATTCGCCGGGTGAATGGGGGACCGGTGGCCACCGGCTCTACTGGCCCGGCGCCAACTATGTCGATCTTGCCGGCATCAATGGCTACACAACCTCGGGCGGCTCCAATGCGAGCTTCTACGAATCTGCTGTCAACGAGATGTCCAATGCATCGGGGCCGGCAGTGCCGATCATCATCGCAGCCGGCGGCGCTCCGAGCGCACCCAACGAGGCGGCGCAGATCGCATACGTCTTAGCCCTCGTCGACCTTGCAGCCTCACATGGCCAGGTCGTGGGGGTGCAGTGGGACGACCTCCAGAGGGGCAATCTCGATCTCAGGGTCAGCAGTTCGTCCGGGCTTCAGTCCGGGTTCGCCGCTGCGACACAGGGGGCCCGCAGCGGCGGTGTCGACTGGCTGTTCTCCTCCAACGTCGATTCATGGGCCGCGGCGCAGAACGCCGCCAACCCCTTCGACGACTCGACGGCGTCTGTGTTTGCGGACTCGATCCGATGGTTGAGCGCAACCGGGATCACCGAAGGATGTGCACCGCGCCGCTTCTGCCCCGACGACGAAGTGACCCGGGGTCAGATGGCGGCATTCCTGGGACGGGCGCTCAAACTGGCCGCCCCATCGAGCCCGATCATCTTCACCGACACCAGGGGTCATCTCTTCGAAGGCGCCATCTCACGTCTTGCGCATGCCGGGATCACCGTTGGGTGCAACCCCCCGACCAACAACCGGTTCTGCCCCAACAGCTTCGTGACTCGTGGCCAGATGGCCGCTTTCCTGGTGAGAGCCGGCCTCACGGATTGACCTTCTTGCCAGCCGCCGACCTTCTTGCCGGCCGACTTTGCCCGAGACCAACCCTCATTTCTTGTCGGGTTTGCCCTCGTCCTGGGTTTGGCAGTCTCGAGCAAACAGACGCCGGTCGGCCGGAGCTACCGCCCCGCCAAGAGGTTGTCCCCTTCGCTTGTCCCCACGCTCCGCCGAGGAGGGGGACGCCGGTCGGCCGGGGCTTCCGCCCCGTCAAAATGTTGTCCCCCCTTTCCGAAGGGGGGACCGCCTGAGCGAAGCGAGGGCGAGGGGGGTTTGCTCCACTCCCCTCAGGCTTTGATCGCCAACGCTTCCTTGCGGACGACGCAACCGGGAATGAGGAGGGAAAAGCAGGCGCCACCCAGTCTCTCCGACCGGCGATACTCGGCTCTTCCCCCGTGAGCCTCGGCAATTGCCTGAACGATGGCAAGACCGATGCCCATGCCGGGAGTCACCGCATTCAAACGATGCGCCCCACGCTCGAAGCGTTCCCAGATGGCGGTCTCGTACCGGGTGGGCACTCCCTTGCCGTTGTCATGGATCTCGAGCACCAGGTCGTTTCCGATGACACGTCCGGTGAGGACCGTCCGATCGCCGCCGTAGCGCACAGCGTTGCTCAGCAGGTTGGCCATAGCCTGTCGGAGACGATCGACGTCGACCTTGACCAGGGCATCCTGGTCGAAGTCCTCTTCTATGCGGGTCTTGCCCGTGTCGAGACCGCGTAAGGCTCCGGTCACGATCGAGGACACGGTTCCCTCGGTGTTCTCGAGTGGCAAGTGACGGTGAATCCCCCTTGCCAGCATGACCAAGTCCGAGACCAGTCGTGCCATGTGTCGGGCCTGGCTGGTTGCCTCGGAGAGCATCTCCCGACGCGCCTCAGCGGGGAACTCGTCAGCGTTCTGATCGAGAAGGGTGAGGTATCCGACCATGGCGGTGAGCGGGGTCCTCAGTTCGTGGCTCACAGAGGCGACCAGCTCCGAGCGCTGGTTCTCGACCTTGGTTTGGTTCCGGTGAATCATCAGCATCTGTCGCAAGAAGACAACTCCTCCGATGATGATCAGTGCATCGAGCAGAAGCACCCCGTCGTTGCTCGGATTGACTGAGTGGTAGCGCACGACATGGGTGCCGAGCAGGGCGACGGCCAACAGATAGGGCCACATCAGAGCCAGGAGCGGGGCGTCCCGCTCGGGGAACTCTCGTTTCTTCGGTGTTCGATCCACGATGGCTGCAGTGGTCACATAGCCCACAGTGGCGAGGAGGAAGAGGCCGAAGAGGGGCTCGGCCTCGGCGAAGGATTTGCCCACACCCCGGTAGAGGAAAGTGAGATCTGCAGCCACCTGAACCGAGATCCCGAAGGCAAGGAAGAGAAGTCTCGGATCCCAATGGAAGTGGCTGCGTCGGATCACCAGGATCATGAGGCCGATGACCGCGGCGATGTCGAGCATTGGATAGAGGCTGGCAATGACTGTTTCCCAGGTGGTGACACCGGCGAAGCTATCGACCAACTCGTGATAGAAGGCCGTCCAGACCAGCGTTGTCAAGGCAATGGCACCGACCAGCGCGTCAAGCATGGTGAGCACCCAATCCCAGCCCTCTCCATCGCTTCGTGCCAAGCGGTAGAACGCCACCAACAACATCGAATAGCCGGCAAGGAAGAAGGTGTCGGTCGGGCCAAAGGCCGGCACCGGGTACCCGAGCTCGGTCAGGACGGCCACGGCCAGGACTCCGGAAGCCACCAGGAACAGACCTGCGGCCAGGTAACGCCAGGCGACTCGCTCACGACGCTCGAGGCCACGGGACCGACGGAGGATCAGTACCCCGGCGGTGATGTCACCGATGACGATTCCGAGAAATCCCAATGTCTCACCGGTCTCGGGTCGGGCCCAGGAGAGGACGGCACCGACGAGCAGGACGAGGATCAGCGGACCGGGAACAGCCCAGCGACGAAGCGAAGACAATGGGAGATCAGGACGACCCACTCCCTATTTTCGGCACGAACGGCCTGATGATTGAGGGGGCCGTCAGCTAGACGACGATTTTTCCTCGGCAGCTATTTCGCTGGTGAGGTCGATCACGATCTCGGTTTCCCCTATGACTTCCAGACTTCGCTCGCGGAGAGCCGTCAGCATGTCCTCGATCTGACGCGCCGAGTTGTGCATGGTGATCGTGAACCTGAGCCCGGCGTGACCGTGGGGAACGACTGGAAATGCAGATCCGTTGAGGAAGAAGCCGGAGTCTCTCATCCCCACGAACACTTTTGCCATCGAGTCGTAGTCGCCTACATCCAAATACCAGATCGGTGTCGGGCTGAGGTCGGCGAGGGGGATCTCCATCTCGACCGCCAGACTGTTGACCAGATCGATCCGCTTCCGGAACTCGGCCTGGCGCACGGCTAGCTCGTCTGAGAGATGGATGTCTGCGGAGGCAACCGCGGCCCCCAAAGTAGCCGGAGGGATCGGTCCCCCGAAGGTCAAAGGCGGACCGACCAGCTCGACGAGGTCGGCCAGCTCGGCATCTGGAATGGCAATCACACCCCCGGTGGCCCCGAAGGACTTGGCGAGACCGACGACCACAACCAGCCGGTCATGCCATGGTGTCCGCGCCAGATAGGCGCCACGGCCATGCTCACCGTCCCATCCGAAGCCGTGGGCGTCGTCGCAATAGACATGGAGCATGGGGTGCCGGTCGAGGAGGGCGTTGAGCTGCGATGCAGGAGCCAGGTCTCCGTGCATCGAATAGACACCGTCGACCAGCAGCCAGACCCGTCCCGGGCCCTCGAATTCGGAGATCGCCGTCTCCACCGCGTCCAGGTCGTTGTGATGGAGGGTTCGCACCGAGATCCCATTAGCCTGTAATAGCTGGGTGGCGGTCTGTACCGAGGCGTGGGCGGCCGCGTCGACCAGAACCTCGTCGCCGGGTCGCACCAGGACGGGGAGGGCGGAAAAATGAGCCAATGTGGTGGTCGGCGCCAACACAACGTTGGCGTCGAACATGGCTGCCAAACGCTCTGCGAGCTCCCCGTAGAGCGGTAGTGCGGTGTAGGCGATCGAAGACGAGTACGACGTGCCGAATCGCTCGATTGCCCGACGTGCGCCTTCCTTGAGCCGCTCGTCGTTATCGAGACCGAGATAGGAGCAAAGCCCGAAATTGGCCAGGCGCTTCCCGCCGAGGACGATGGAGTCGCCGTTCAGCACGTCGTCTTCGATGAGCTGGCGGGACATGCCGACGTCGCGCGCCCGGGCGGCGTGATGCTGAAACAAACGCATCATGCGCTCGCCACGGGTAGGGCTCAGGGCCTTTTCCACGACATCTCCGCTGGCTGGGGGCATCCCGACGATAGATGAATCTCCGACAGGATCTCGGGAAAGGACGGCACAAATTCGATTTCCCGCGATCTTCATCGAGAGTGCCTGGAACCGGCCTCATCGGTCATTGAGGCCGGGTCGCGGCGAAGTCAGCCGTTGGGACCTCCGCTAGTGTCCCTGCCTCCGTAACCGTTTTCCAGGAGTCCTTTCCCATGGCTACATCCATCACGATGGGTCCCGACGGTCTCGTCGTGCCCAACGATCCAATCGTCCCCTTCATCGTGGGCGACGGAATCGGTCCCGACATCTGGGCCGCATCGATACGTGTCTTTGATGCCGCTGTCAAGAAGGCATACGGCGACGAACGGGCCATTGCCTGGCATGAGGTCCTCGCCGGGGAGACGGCTCACAACGAGACCGGCTCATGGCTTCCGGACGAGACAGTCGATGCCTTTCGAAACCAGTTGGTCGGGATCAAGGGCCCGCTGACCACCCCGGTCGGCGGCGGGATCCGCTCCCTCAATGTCGCCCTCCGCCAGAAGCTCGACCTGTACGCCTGTGTCCGCCCCGTGCGTTGGTTCGAGGGTGTCCCCTCCCCGGTGAAGGATCCGGGGCAGGTCGACATGGTGATCTTTCGGGAGAACACCGAGGACGTCTACGCCGGGCTCGAGCTGGAGGCCAACACCGAGGACTCCGCCAAGCTGATCGACTTCGTCAAGAGCGAGTACGGGTGGGAGGTCCGCCCTGATTCCGGGGTGGGGTTGAAGCCAATCTCGATTACCGGGTCGAAGCGGCTGATCCGGGCGGCGATCGACTACTCCCTCGCCAACGGCCGCAAGTCGGTGACCCTGGTCCACAAGGGCAACATCATGAAGTTCACCGAGGGTGCCTTCCGCAGCTGGGGCTATGAACTGGTCAAGGAGGAGTATTCCGACGTTGCAATTTCCTGGGAGGACAGCGGCGGCGAGCCGGGTGACAAGCTCCTGGTCCAGGATGTGATCGCCGACGCCATGTTCCAACAGGTTCTGACCCGCCCCGCCAACTACGACGTCATCGCCAGCACCAACCTGAACGGCGACTACCTGTCGGATGCCCTGGCCGCCCAGGTGGGAGGGATCGGGATCGCCCCCGGAGGGAACATCAACTACGACACCGGAGTAGCGGTGTTCGAGGCGACCCATGGGACGGCGCCCAAGTACGCCGGCCAGGACAAGGTGAACCCTGGCTCGGTGATCCTCTCCGGGGAGATGATGTTCAGGTACATGGGGTGGACCGAGACCGCCGATCTGATCATCAGGGGCCTGGAGGGTGCGATCAAGGCGAGGACGGTCACCTACGACTTCGCCCGTCTCACCGACGACGCCACCGAGGTCAAGACCTCGGCGTTCGGCGACGCCATCATCGCCCACATGTAGTCGGAAGGATCCCCCTCCGGCCCTGGCGGGCCACCTCCCCCTGCGGGGGAGGAAACGTGGCCTCGGTTTCTCCCCCCGGAGGGGGGAGTACGGCGTAGCCGGGAGGGGGGATCTGGGTCTTCCTCCGGAGGGGGGAGTACGGCGTAGCCGGGAGGGGGGATCTGGGTCTTCCTCCGGAGGGGGGAGTACGGCGTAGCCGGGAGGGGGGATCTGGGTCTTCCGCTGCCCTCCTACAATTGCCGCATCAGTCCCGGGAGCCCATGACCACCCTCCAGATCACGCGACCTTCTGACGTCCTTCCTGAGGAAGAGGTAGCCGCTCTCCAGCCAATCATCGACGACATCAACCGGTTGAAGGTCGAGCGCAACGCCATCGTCGCTGCCCACAACTACATGACGCCCGACATCTATCACCTGGCGGCCGACATCAAGGGTGACTCCCTGGCCCTGGCCCAGTTGGCGTTGGAGACCGAGGCCGAGGTCATCGTCCTCGCCGGGGTTCATTTCATGGCGGAAACGGCCAAAATCATCAACCCGGAGAAGACGATTCTCATCCCCGACTTGAGGGCAGGCTGCTCGCTGGCGGACGGCATCACCGGCGCCGACGTTCGCCGCCTCAAGGAGCAGTACCCGGGTGTCCCCGTCGTCACCTATGTCAACACCTCGGCCGAGGTGAAGGCCGAATCGGACATCACCTGCACCTCGAGCAACGCCGTCGCAGTCGTCGAATCGCTCGGCGTCGACCGGGTGATCTTCACCCCCGATCAATACCTGGGCAGCTGGGTCGCAACCCAGACCGATGTCGATGTCATCCTGTGGGAAGGCTCGTGCATGGTCCACGAGCGGTTCACCGGAGCCGAGATCGCCGAATACCGGAGGGATTTCGGCGACATCCAGGTGATTGCCCATCCCGAGTGCCCACCGGATGTCCTGGCCGAGGCGGATTACGTCGGGTCCACCCACGGGATGATCAACTGGGTCACCATAAATCAGCCGGCGCAGGTGATGATGATCACCGAGTGCTCGATGGCCGACAACGTCGCGCGTGAGACCCCACACACCGAATACATCCGGCCCTGCAACCTGTGCCCGCACATGAAGCGGATCACCCTCGACAACATCCGCACCTCACTGGCCACCCTCACCCACTCGGTCGAGATCGCCCCGGACATCGCCGAGCGGGCCAGGCTTGCCGTGATGCGAATGCTCGAAGTCGGCCGCCAGGACTAGGCGACAATGGCTGAGGTCACGCGGTTGGACGCTCCATTGGTCGTGGGAGCCGGTGTCGCCGGTCTGACCGTCGCCCTCGCATTGCCCCGCGCCTACGTGGTGACGGTGCCCGACATGGGCTCCACCTGGTGGGCCCAGGGTGGGATTGCGGTGGCTCTCGCCAGTGATGACTCACCCCGCCAGCACGCAGACGACACCCTCGACGTGGCCGGCGGTCTTGGCGTGAAGAAGGTGGTGGATCTTCTCACCAGCGGCGGGCCCGTCGCGGTGGAGAACTTGATCGCCCTCGGGGCGGTGTTCGATCGGGATGAGGAAGGCGAGCTGATGCTGGGCCGGGAGGGCGGACATCGGATCCGGCGTGTGATCCATGCCGATGGTGATGCCACCGGCGCAGAGGTGATGCGAGCACTGATAGCTGCCATCCAGGGCTCCGACCGGGTCGCGACCATCGAGGGGCGGGTCGTCGACCTGGTGATGATCGAGGATCGCGTTGCCGGGGTCGTCATTTCCGATGGCAGGAACCATGAAGTCTTGTTGGCCCCTGCCGTCGTGCTCGCCACCGGTGGGGCAGGCCGTATCTTTGCACGGACCACCAACCCGCTCGGTGTCACCGGGGATGGGATCGCAATGGCCGGCAGGGTCGGGGCACGGCTCGCTGACCTCGAGTTCGTCCAGTTCCATCCGACGGCGCTGCTCGCCGGCAAAGACCCGATGCCTCTATTGACCGAAGCCCTTCGGGGCGATGGGGCGATTCTGGTCGATGCCCATTTCCGGCGTTTCATGGACCAGTACCACCCGATGGCCGAGCTCGCTCCCCGTGACATCGTGGCCCGGGCCATCTTCTGGCAGTACGACAAGGGTCTCGGCGCATACCTCGATGCTCGCTCGATCATCAACTTCGCCGACCGTTACCCCACAGTGAATGCTCACGCCCACTCGGTTGGTCTCGACCCAACCGCGGATCTGCTGCCTGTCTCACCCGCGGCCCACTACTACATGGGTGGGATCGACGCCGACGTCAATGGCCGCACCTCGGTCCCCGGGCTGTGGGCAGTGGGAGAGTGCAGCTCCACCGGGGTTCACGGTGCCAACCGTCTCGCCTCCAACTCCCTGCTCGAAGGTCTGGTGTTCGGGGCGAGGGTCTCGGCCAATGTGGCCATCGATATGGTCACGCCGGTCGGGGAGCCGGTTGCCCCCAAGGAGGCGTTCGACCTGCCACTGGTGGCGGGTCCCGCGCTGGAAGACCTGCGTCAGATCATGTGGGACCGGGTGGGTCTGGTCCGGACCGGTGATGGGCTGTGGCAGGCGAGGAATCATTTGCTCGACTTGGACTCCGTTCTGCGCAGGACAATTGCCGGAAGGGTGGCTATCGAGTTGTCCTTGATGGTTGTCCTTGCCGCCCTTCGACGCTCCGAGTCGAGGGGTGGGCACTATCGGGCCGACTACCCCGAGCCGGATCCCATGCAGGAGCATCGGACACTCGTCGACCCGACCCGGGCCGAGATGGTGGCAGTGACGTGATGAATCGAGCCGACTACGTGGAGATCGTCGGGCGGGCCCTGTCCGAGGACCTTGGACGCCAGGGAGACATCACTTCGGACGCCTGCGTGCCACAGAAGGCAGAGAGCCTGGCCGTGTTCGTGGCCAGGGCCCCAGGTGTGATCGCCGGGTTGGACATTGCGTCTTACGTATTCGAGGCACTGGACCCTTCCGTCAGCTTCGACCGCCTCGTTAGTGATGGTGAGCGGATCGAAGCCGCAGCCGAAGTCGCCCGGATCGCAGGGCATTCCCGGTCCATCCTCACCGGGGAGCGAACTGCCCTCAACCTGCTGGGTCGGATGTCTGGGGTTGCCACCGCCACCGCTGCGCTGGTGGACGTCATATCCGGGACCGGGGCCAAGATATCGGACACCCGAAAGACGATGCCCGGGCTGCGGGCCCTGGACAAGTATGCGGTGCGTGTTGGAGGCGGCATGAATCATCGGTTCGGCCTCTACGACGCGGTCATGATCAAGGACAACCACTTGATCGCCGCGGGGAGCATTGCCGGAGCCGTGTCGGCGGCCAGGGCCAGTATCAGCCCAGGGGTGATGGTGGAGGTGGAGGTGGAGAATCTCGAGCAGTTGGCCGAGGTGCTGGAGACCGACGCCGACCGGGTCCTCCTCGACAACATGGGACCGGAGTTGTTGCGACAGGCAGTAGAGATGGTCGATGGCCGGATGACCACCGAGGCTTCGGGCGGCGTAACCATGGAGACGGTTCGTCAGCTCGCCGAGACCGGGGTGGACATCATCTCGGTGGGATGGATCACCCATTCCGCCCCCCAGCTGGACATCGCCCTGGATTTCGTGTCATAACGGCGGGTGCGTATTTTCCGGTCTATGAAAGACCAACCAGTACGTGTGGCTGTGACCGGTGCGGCCGGTCAGATCGGTTACAGCCTGCTGTTCCGCATCGCATCGGGAGCGATGCTCGGAGCGGACCAACCCGTGATCCTTCAGATGTTGGAGATCCCACCGGCGTTGGGCGGCCTTGAGGGTGTGGCCCTGGAACTGGAGGACTGCGCCTTCCCGCTTCTGGCCGGCATGGTCCAGACCGACGATCCTGAGACCGCATTCGCCGATGTCGATGTGGCCATGCTGGTTGGCGCCATGCCTCGCACGGCGGATATGGAGCGCTCCGACCTGCTCACCGCCAACGGCGCCATTTTCACCACCCAAGGACGGGCGCTCGCCTCGGCGGCAAGCTCTGAGGTCAGGGTCCTGGTAGTGGGCAACCCGGCCAACACCAACGCTCTGATCGCCATGAACAACGCCAAAGGGCTGGACCCGTCCTGTTTCACGGCAATGACCCGTCTCGATCACAACCGTGCCCTCAGTCAATTGGCGACTCGGGTTGGCAGGCCGGTCACATCGATAAAGAAGATGACGATTTGGGGCAACCACTCCTCCACCCAGTATCCGGATTTGTTCCATTGCGAGGTCGACGGCGAGCCGGCACACGAGTTGGTCGACGACCAGGAGTGGATCGAGCAGACGTTCATCCCAACCGTGGCCCGGCGGGGAACCGCGATCATCGAGGCACGTGGAGCCTCGTCAGCGGCGTCTGCGGCCAACGCCGCCATCAGTCATGTCAGGGACTGGTGGCATGGAACCCCCGAGGGCGACTGGGTATCGGTAGGTCTTCGCTCGGATGGGTCCTACGGCGTGCCCGAGGGGCTGATGTCCTCGTTCCCCTCCGTGGCCCGCAACGGCAGCTGGGAGATCGTCCAGGGACTCGAGATCGACGACTACTCACGTTCCAAGATCGACGCCTCGGTTGCCGAGCTCACCGAAGAGCGTGACGCGGTCAAGGACCTCGGCCTGATGTGACCGACGCGTTTCTCCCCCCGCAGAGGGGAGTCCCGGCCCAGCTGTGAGAGGAGCTCCGTTTCTCCCCCCGCAGGGGGGAGTCCCGGCGGAGCCGGGGAGGGGGGCTCCGTTTCTCCCCCCACAGGGGGGAGTCCCGGCGGAGCCGGGGAGGGGGTCTGCCGGATACCGCCGAAAGTGAGGAGAAGCCGCCGCCTAGGGCATGAAGACAACGCCGGCCATGGCGCCGACAACCACGATCAGCCCTCCGATCAGGGCGAGGAATAGGCGATCGAGGCGAAGGTGAATGGCGGCCTGGCCCTCCTGAAGATTGGCGACGGCCGCGTCCAATGCCGCGAATCGTGCCCCGATGAGGGAGATCTCACCGCGGAGC
>CAZRID010000066.1:0-12057 GCA_964600055.1 uncultured Acidimicrobiaceae bacterium | reverse complement strand
TTGGGTCCAGCAGGGTCACCTCCGCCTCAGGGGGTAGCCCGGCCTTGTCGAGGAAATATCCGGTGCCGGGACCGACATCAAGGTGTCTGTGTCCCAGATGGTGGCGATAGCGGTCTACTACCGGTGGGGTGGGGCACCGCCATACCGCTCGGGCCATGAATCCGAGTACTAGAGGGTCGTAGATCGCCAAGAGCCGAGGTGTGTATTCCGCCTGGCCGCGATACGCAGGATCGTCGGAATTCACCGTCCTCCTCAACAGGGGGTGCGCCTTCGGAACCGGATTGGTTCCAATCTTCGAATCATCGGCGATCATGGTTACGGAAACGCTACGAGCGCCCCATCACGGCATTCGCAACCTCAGTGCAGATCGGATCATCCGCCCACAACCCTCCTGCCCACCATCGGCTCCAGCAACGCCACCAACCTCCACCACCGACTGGCCCGGTACCCAACCGAACGGGGACTGAATCACGCATCAAGGCGGTCGTCGGCTCACTGATGACTCGCGGGCACTGGCCTGAGCTCAGGCTGATTTCACCCAGACGGAGAGGGGTCACGGGTTGAACTCTACGGGCGCCTCCGGTGGCGGGCCTGTGGGCTCAACTATCGTTCAACGTGGACCTAAGAAATCGCTGGAAATAGGCGGTTTCCAAGGCCAAAGCCAGGTACGCCGCCTTTGCCCGTAGGCCGCCGACGAGACCGGCGCCTCTCCGTTGGATCCGGTTGCGCCGAGATTGCGGATCAACGACTTCCAGGCATGTCGATGGGTATCGACGAAACCGGGCATGACGATCGTGTCGGTGGCGTCGATGATCTCGGCATCACGGGCCCGAAGCCCGGGACCAACCTCGACAATCTTGTCGTCGTCGATCAGAACATCGGCTTCGGTGAAGTTGGGCGATTTATGTGCCAACGCGAGAACACAGCCGCCGCGGATGAGAGTCCTCGAACTCACACGTCGCTCCCACGGTTAAGCATCGGGAACGCATGGTTACAGAACGCGTCAGCCGACCGGAGCGCGACCTCGCCCACGACCTTGGCAAACGCTTGCATGCTGGGAGAGTAGAGGCTAGTTCGCGGCTTGGCGAGCGTTTGCAGAAGTGATTTTCGGCACCTTCTTTTCGAGGGGTAGTCGGTGCGTCCATGGAGCCGACAGGTGAAGTTGACAGGGTCCGAAGGAAGCGCACTACAATCGATTGTAGGCAGTCGCCGACCGGTGTTTCGCATGGCCGTGGACACATGATCGAGCGAAACATCCGCCAAGACGAGCATGGGAGGCAACATGGAGAGTCACCTTGAGTTGATTCATACCGATGGCAACTCCCCGCGGTTCAACATGCCCTACACGCCCGCCATCAAGGTTCATGGCGGCAAGCCCCTTTATCTGGCTGGCGTGACCGCAGCGCCGGTCTATCACAGCCACCCCCACCTGGCCTCCGAGTTCGCCGACATTCCCGAAGATGCCGAGCGCCAGGCCGAGATGTGCATGGACAACCTCGTGGCGGTTCTCAAGGCCGGAGGAGCGACCCTCGCTGACGTCGTCGATCTGACCAGGTACCTCGTCGACCTCGACCGGAACCAGGACGCGATCAATCGCGTGATGGGGCGTCACCTGGGGTCCTATAGACCGGCGACAACAACAGTCGAAGTGGTCCGGCTTGCCACCGATCCCAGGTTGGTTCTCGAACTCAGAGCAGTGGCGATCGCTCCCGAATGAAACCGGCAGCCCCGCTGGTTCGAACGAAACCGGTAGCTCCTGAATGAGTGAAGCGATACATCCGGCTGCGACCGACGGCCGATTCAGAGTCTTCCTGGCGCGAAACGCAGTTCAGGCCCAGCTGCTGATCGGAGTGCTGGCCCTCACCGCAATCTTCAGCGCTCTCTATCCGGATCGATTCGCCACCTTCCGCAACTTCCAGAACATCACTCGCCAGGGAGCGACCCTCCTCGTCGTCGCAATCGGTCAGAGCTTTGCTCTGGTTCAGGGTGGGTTCGATATCTCAGTCGGCGCAGTGATGGGACTGGCCAGCACGGTCGGAGCGCTGGCCATGATCGAATACGGGCTGGTGATCGGGATCCTGGCCGGTCTCGGTGCCGGTCTGGCGGCAGGTCTCGTCAATGGAGCCTTGATCGCCAAGCTGGCCGTCACCCCGTTCATCGCAACACTGGCGATGTTGGCCTTCGCCCGCGGCGCCGCCAACCAGATCAGCAACGGGTCATCCGTGTCGGGATTGCCGGAGTCGTTCAAAGTCTTTGGTGGCGGCGACTGGGGTCCGATACCGGCCACGGTCGGGATGGCGACGGTGGTCTTTGTCCTGGCTGCCTTGGTGCTTTATCAGAGCCGTGCAGGTCTCTACATGTACGCGCTTGGCGGGTCGCGCGACGCCACCCGGCTCGCCGGCGTGAAGGTGTCCCGATATGAGCTGGTGGCGTACGCAATCTGTGGCTTGCTGGCCGGAGTCGGTGGATTGATGTTGGCCTCCCGGGTATCGGTCGGACAAGCGAGTCTTGGTACCGGCTTCGAATTGATGTCGATTGCCACCGCGGTGATCGGAGGCTTCGCGGTAGGTGGCGGAGTCGGCCGGCTCAGCGGGGTGGTATTCGGAGTGGCACTGCTCAGCGTGCTCTCCACTGGGATGAACATCGCCCAGATTTCGGAGTTCATTCAACAAATGCTCACCGGAGCAGTGTTGGTGATTGCGGTTCTCATTGATCGTTTTCGGCGAAAACCGAACAGGGGACGCGAGTTCGCGGTTGCCGAACCTGCACCGCCGGTGGATTCGGTCCGGGACCATCAACCGGGCCTCTAACAAGGAGAAGAAATGGTGATGAAGTATCCATCCTGGATGAGGGCATCGTTGGCCCTTTTGTTGGTCGGGCTTGTGGCCTGTTCATCGGGAGAAGCGGCAACGACCACCTCGGCGGCCGCCGCCACTACGACTACGGCCGACCCGAATGCTGTCCTCCGACAAACGCTGGCCTGCGACGCCAGCCCAACGGCCGAAGAGCTGACTACCTATGAACTCCCGACGGCCAGCGAGGCTTACGACATCACCCTCCTGCAGGTGAGCCTGGCCGGCTACTACTACCAGGCCATCGATTATGGAGCCCACTCGGCCGGCGACGAAGCCGGTGTTGTGGTCAACACCTTGGCAGCAGAGGGATACGCATCACCCGACCTTCAACTGAGCCAGATCGAGGACGCGATCGAGCGCGGCACCGACGCCATCATCATCGCCCCTTCCGACATCCAGGGTTCGATCCCGGCGGTTCAGCTAGCGATCGACGCCGGACTTCCGGTCGTGAACATTTCGACTGAGGTCGCCCATCCCGATGTCTACATGGTCATGCAGGACGACTACATCCTCGGACAGATGATGGCGGATCGTTTGGCCGAAGTTCTGCCCGATGGTGGAGATGGCATCTTCATCGCCGGACCTGCCAACGCCACCTGGTCGAGGAAGCGGGCTATCGGCTTCGCCGATCGAATCGAGGAGGCCTACTCCAATATCTCGATCGTCGCCGCCCCCACCCAGCTCGTTGATCCAGCCGAAGGCTTGGCGTCGTTCGAAGACGCGGTCCAGGCCAACCCCGAAATCGATTGGATCGCTTCGGTTCATTACTTCATCCTGCTGCCGTCGGCCCTCCCTGCCGAGTATGCCGGTCAGGTTCCGTACCTGAGCTTCGGGTACGAACCCGACAGCATCGCTGCCCTCGACGCGGGTCAGCTCGAATCGGTCTTCGGAATCGAGCCGGTTTCTATGGGCCGCATGGGTGTGGGTGCCGCTATCACCCTTCTCGAGGGTGACGCATTCCCGGCTGTCACATGCTTGCCGGCCCCGGCGTTCACCGCCGACTCGGCCGGAGATCCCGTGGCAGTCAACGAGCTGATCCCAGCCAACTAAGCCGGACCAACGAGCTAAGGCGACAAAGACATCTTGAATCTGAAGAGAAGCTGAATAGGCAACTGCGATGGACATCGAGCGTTTAGTCGAGCTGCGCGGGGTCACCAAGCGTTACCCCGGAGTTGTGGCTCTGCAGGACCTCGACCTCGATGTCCATCGCGGGGCAGTTCATGCCATCGTCGGGTTGAACGGAGCCGGGAAGTCGACTCTCGTCAATTTGCTGGCCGGTGTGGTTCAACCCGACGAGGGCCGTATCGCCTATCCCCATGCCGGAGATCGGGAAACAGTGAGCCTGGTACCCCAGGAAATCTTGTTCGTTCCCGGAATGTCGATCGGACGCAACATCCTTCTGGGCCGCGAGAAGAAGCTCTTCATGCGGAGGCGCCTCGACACCGGCGAGCTTCGCCAGGTGGCAGAAGTATTGGAACGGGTCGGCCTCCACTTCCACCCTGAAACCGATCCCAGCAGATGTTCGACTCCTCAGCTGCGGCTCGTCCAGGTCGCAAGAGCGCTGCTTGCCCCCGGCAACGTAATGCTCCTTGATGAGCCCACAGCGGTACTGCCAGAAGCAGACGCCCGGCTCCTGTTGGAAAGAGTCGGCACCCTCCGCGATCAAGGCGAAGCGGTCGTGTATGTCAGCCATCGCCTGGGCGAAGTTCTTCAGCTCGCGGACGAAATCACTGTCCTCAAGGACGGTCGCAAGGTGGCGTCCTTCAGGCGCGGTGAGGTCGATCGAAGAGGACTAATCGACCTGCTCACCAAACAGAGGGACACCGTTTCCGACGAGGCCACCCTTCAGGCGTCGGGCGACGGAGCGGTCACTCTCGTCGTCGAGGGCCTGACTGGCGACGGGTTCAGGGACGTCACGGTGCAAGGGCAATCAGGCGAAGTCACAGCCCTGGTTGGGGTCAAGGATGCGGGCCACAGCCAGGTAGTCGAGTCGCTGGCCGGCCTCCGACCTACGACCGCCGGCACCGCCCACCTCAACCAGATCTTGCTCGATCTCTCCTCCCCCACCACTGCCGTCAGGGCTGGTCTGGTCCTGGTCCCGGCCGACCGCAGGACCTCGGGCATCGTCGGTCAGATGTCGGTGAGGGAAAACACTGTCCTGTCTCCCCGCACGACCGCCAAGAGTTGGGGTTGGCGGGCCCGGCGCCAAGAGCGACGTGCCGCCCGTCGCTATATCGATCGGTTCGAAATCAAGGCGGGTGAATCCGACAAGGTCGCCACCCTGAGCGGAGGCAACCAACAAAAGGTTGCCCTGGCCCGGGCAGTCGAGGCCAACCCCACCGTCATGTTGTTGGACGAACCTACTCAGGGAATCGACGCTGCCACCAAAGGCCAGGTCTTGAATCTGATCAAGGCTGAAGCACGACGATCGGGAAGGGTGGTATTGGCTGCCACCTCGCAGCTGGAAGAGATTCCTGGGTGGGCGGACAAAGCAATTGTTTTCAGAGAAGGTGCGGTAGTGGCCCGCTTGGAGGGAGCGGACATAACCGAGGCCAACCTTCTTCATGCATCGATTGGTTGAACGGAAGGAACGATCGTGAACGGAGCTAGCGAAAGACTCGCTGCAGCTGCAGTTGCCATGGGCGAGAGGCCCGCCGACCTCGTCATCAAAGGCGGACGACTTCTCGAAGTCCACACCGGAATCATCGAGCCTGCCGACATCGCGGTGGCAGGACGAAGGATCGCTTATGTCGGCAAGGTAGATCACACGGTGGGGCCCGACACCAAGACCATCGACTTCGATGGCTTGGTCCTCATCCCCGGCATGGTCGATCCCCACATCCACATCGGCGGATCGCAACTCTCCATCGAACGACTCGCCGAGGTGCTCGTCCCGCTCGGAACCGCCGCCATCGCAACTGATTTCTACGAACCAGGTTCGCTCGGTGGGATCGCCGCCATAGAAGCAATGCTGGATCGGTCCGATCCAACCGGACTCCACATTCTCTTCTCACCCTTTCACGCCACTGCTCTTGGTTTGGGGAGTTTCGGAAACCTGGGCAGAGCGACTCTGGACGAACTGTCCGACCTCGCCCTTCACGATCGGGCCATTGCGATACGGGAATGGAACCTCGCTTCGAGCAAGATCCCTCTTGAACAGATCGACACTTTTTACCGGAAGGCGATGAACCGCGGTCTGGCCCTCGAAGGTCATCTCGAGGGCCTGACCGGAAGCCAGCTTCAGGCCTCCGTCGCTTTGGGAGTGATGACGGATCACGAGACCTCGACCGCAGCCGAGGCACTGGAGATGGTGCGTCTCGGTGTCATCGTTCAGATCCGGGAAGGCTCAGGAGCGCGCAACCTCGAGGCGGTCGCCAAGGCGCTGACCGAATACGGGATCGATCCTCGCAACTTCAGCCTCTCCACCGACGAGCAGGAACTCCATTCCCTTGCCCGTGACGGACACATGGACCGCAAGCTGCGGATGGCGGTTTCCCTGGGGGTGTCGCCGGTCGATGCGGTGAGGATGGCCACCCTCAATGCCGCTACGTCACTCGGCGTTCAGCGCGACTTCGGCAGCATCGCTCCAGGCAAAGTTGCCTCGATTGCCGCGGTCGAGGATCTGCGCGATTTCGAAGTGCGACGGGTCGTCAGTGCCGGGGTCGAGAGCGCCCGCGATGGCAAGTATCTCCTCGAGGTCCCCGTGACCCCTTACCCGGCGGCGTGGTACGACATGGTCAACGTCAAAGGACCACTGCAACCGGCCGACTTTCTTTTCGACTCCGACCTGACCAACGCCGAGGTGCGCGTTATCGGAATTGTTCCCGGCTCGCTCGTCACTGAGGATCTGACCGAGAAGGTCGAGTTCGACAAGGGCATGGTCCGATCGCCCCACCTGGCGACCATCGCCGTAGTAGACCGCCACTCAGGTTCGGGCGACAAAGGCCTCGGGCTGGTCCGCGGGTTCGACTTCAAGACAGGTGCAATCGCCACCACAATCAACCCCGGGATGATGAACCTCATGGTGCTCGGGGTCGATCCCGATTCGATGGCCGCCGCCGCCAACCGAGTCGTCGAACTCAAGGGGGGAATCGTCGTGGCAGTCGGAGGTCGAGTCGTGGCCGAGATCGCCACCCCGCTCTTCGGAATTCTCTCCGACGCTCCCTCGGTTGAGGCGATACCGGCAGCAACGGCGGTCGCCGGCGCCATCAGAGATCAACTGGGAATCGACTTCGACGGGCTCGTTACCTCGGTTGGATTTGCGTGCCTGGCGGTGACAATTCCGGACCTCAAGATCTGCGACAAGGGCCTCGTCAAGGTCTGGCGGGACCGGGCGGAAGCCGTCGATTTTGTTGTGAAGCGAGCGTCCTAAGCAGGCCTAAGTCCGAGCTGGCGCGGTCGAGTCGCGGACGACCAACGACGGCGCCAACATCACCAGCTGAGGGGCTGAAGGTCCCTCGTTGTCGTGCTGACTCATGAGGCCAAGCAGACGGCGTGCCGCCGCCGCTCCCATCTCCACGTAGGGAACACTCACGAACGTCAATGCCGGTTGGACCCGATCGACGAAGGCAGAGGCGTTGTAACCAGTGACCGAGACCTGCTCAGAAACAGAAGCGCCTCGCTCGCTCAAACTGTCGAAGCAACCCAGGGCGATCAGATCGTTGGCGGCGATGATCGCGGTCAGATCCGGCCGGTCCTGAGCATCAGGTCACAAGCCGCCCGACCCGCCTCGATCCGAAACGACTTGGCCTCCGAAATCTGAGCGGGCCGAACATCAATGCCTTCGCTATTCATCCACGCGACAAATGCCTGGCGTCGTCCCCAAACCGGTCGAAAGATTGCGGGGTCCGGCGACGTGACCGATGTTCTTGTGACCGAGCGAAACGAGGTGTTTGACCACCAGCCCGATTCCGGCGTTGTCGTCACCGACGATCGCTGGGAAGGTGTGGGAGCCCATCGAACGGTTGACCAACACCGTCGGGATGCCCTGTTGCTCGAGCAATGGTGGGGGAGATGAGTCGAGACGGCTACTGGCAACGATCAAACCGTCAACGCGCCTGTCGAGAAGCGCCTCGATCGTCCGACTTTCGCTTTCGGAATCCTCTTTGCTCTCCGCGATGACAACCGCGTAGCCGACTCCACCAAGAGTCGCCTCGGCGCCGGCATAGATCGGCGGGAAGAGCGGGTTCATAAGGTCTGGAATCACCATCCCACGGTCAGTGTTCGATTGGTCCGAAGCCCCCGGGCGATCGGGTGTGGCCGATAGCCCAACCGTTTGGCGGCAGCCAGAACGCGGGTTGCGGTCTTGGGATTAACGATCGAACGGGTGGCCGTATTCAGAGCACGCGACGCTGTCGACACGTGGACACCGGCCCCTTCAGCTACGTCGCGAAGGGTTGCCGAGTTTGTCATGAAACCTCAGAGGCCTGGATCAAGCGGTGGGCAGAGTACGCGTCCACCGACCCGAGTCACTGCTAAAGCCCGTCGGAAACTTTCCTTACTTCGGACTCGAGGGTCTGGCCAGCCTTCCTTGCCTCCAACTCCAATAGCGATCCAAAGTCAAGATCGCCGAAACCTGACTCGATGTTCTCGACAATGATGGAGTGGACCAACTCTGACGTGGGCAGGGGCACTCCAAGTGTTTCGCTCTGATCAAGTCCGAGATCGAAGTCCTTCTTGAGAAGATGCGAAGTGAAGGTGGGACTCCAATCGAGGTTGACGTAGGCGGGAGTCTTGTACCTCGTGAAGGTCGAACCCATCACGCTGTCGTTGAGAAACGCCAGGAAGTCGTGGCGTTTGACTCCCCCTGCCTCGGCCAGGACTGTGATCTCAGCCATGGTCTGAGCGACGATCCCGAGCATCAGGTTGTGGCAAATCTTGACCAGGCGGGCTTCGTCACCTTTGCCGACAAATGTCACCCTGCGCCCGTACATCTCTAGATACGGCAACACTTCTTCGAATGCGTCGGGAGGTCCCGAAACCACACAGGTCAGCTGGCCCGACCTCACCACCTTGGGATTGCCGCTGACGGGGGCGGCGAGCACGCTCGTGCCCACGGCGGCTGCGCCGGCGCGAAGTCTTTCAGCAGCGGCGACATCGATGGTTGTGGAGTCGACCAGGATCTTCGGTGTCTTGTCACCGGCCAGAACACCGTCCGGTCCCAGCGTCACATCGATCACGTCAGATGGACCCGCCACCATCGTGAAGACGATATCGCGGTCGGCCAGGTCGGATGGGTGATCCACAACGGTGGCGCCGAGATCGGCCAGTGGGGCTGCCTTCGACTTGGTCCGGTTGTAGACGTGGAGATCACATCCGTTGTCGAGCAGACGTTCGCATAGGGCGAATCCCATACGTCCGGTTCCGATCCAGCCAAGCTTGTGTCGAGCACTTTCAGTCATCAAACTTCCAAATCTCCTCCAAGACTGCAATCGATTGTAGAGGATTCGGGATCACTTCTCACACCCAGACCGGCTGGCTCCAGGCGATCCCGGCGTCACCGGTCACCCGGACTCGGAAATAGCCGGAGGCCGGTAACGGGCACGTCGCCAGCCTGCCCTCGGTCTTCTCCAGGCGCTCCTCGGTGGAGCGGCCGGTTTGGCGGTCTTCTTAAAGACCACCGGCCGTCGCCTCTTTCGCCGTCGTCCCCAGGAGCCTCGGTGTCCGCCTACCTGCTCGACTGCAATGCGTCGGGTACCAGTTGCTCTTCTATCAGCCACGGCTCCGCCAACGCCTCTCCCTGGAGCGGTTCGGGCACCTGGGTATCGCGAACCATCAGCTTCGGGACGGTCACACACGCTCTTGCAGCGAATCGAGCGCTTGCAGTGAAGATCACGGTCACCGATCAGTCGGATGACGACATGTGGTTCGCTTACGACACGTCCTCCCAGGCGAGTGTGCTGACGGTGGAGCTGGCAGCCGCTGCAAGGACGACCACGGTCGTTGCCACGACAACAACTGCCCCGGCGCCTACGACCACTACGACAAGCACCACCACAACGACGGCTGCCGCTTCGTCGACCACATCCACTTCAACGGATGCATCCACCACCTCAACCAGCACGGCCCGATCCGAAGAAGGAGACGCCTTCGGATTGCCTGCTCCGGGGACCGGGCAATCAGAGCCGCCTGGATCGGGGCGGGCGGACGAGACCTCGTCTGATCCCCGGGATGAAATTACAGACCGGGCTTTGCAACCCTTGTCGGAGCCATCGGGTACCGGTGTGGACGGGATGGGCGGGCGGCCAGGAGCGGGGTTATCGCTGTTTCTGATGGAGGGCCTCGAGCTGGTCGTCCCGCCAGGGGGTGGCGGCGGCCATCCTCTCACCGCTGCTCATTCTGGAATTCCTGATACGGGCAATCACTGACAGCTTCCAGGCGGTTACGGTCCCGGCCGCCCTGTTGGGTCTGGTCGTGCCATGAGCCATGGCCGAGCGTCGTTTTGGCGCACTCCGGAATCGGACCCGGGGGAACGAACGGGACCCAGACTCATGACTCAGAACAGGCGGGCCATGCTCGAAATCAATCGGATCGCAGGCCGATTGCTTTTGAAGTTCAAAAAGTGGCTGAGCCCCTCGCTCGGCGCGATGGAAGCTGGGGAGGGCCGAAGTCAGTCAAGGGCAGACTGGTTCCTTGTGGGCGCCTCGGTTGGGCTGTTCACGGTGCTTGCTGCTTTGGCCATCCTTTTCGGCACCGCCAATGGCATGGCGACGGTAGCCGCCCAAGGAACAGTCGGGATCTATGACGAAGCCGCATTGAGCGCAGCAGCCGCAGCACGTAACCAACTTGCCCAGGCTCAGGTCATTGCGGTGGCTGAGCAGCTGGGGATAGCGACCGAGTTCGAACTCGAAAAGACCCTGCGCCTGGCCGAATTGGCGACAACCGAGCTAGTCAGTCGGGTCGATCGTCTGACACCGCAACTGGACGACCCAACCATTGCCGCGGCCTTAAGCGAAAACGCCAGCCTGCTCGCTGCCACAGTCCGGGATATCGGCGATCAGATCCGGGGCGCCGATCTCGACGCGGCCCGAACCGAGATTGACACCGGCCTCGAGCAGCAATACCAGACTTTGGTTTCACTGCTTGCCGATCACCGTGACGCTCAGCTCATTCAGATGGGTCTCGCCCAGCAGGACGCCGGACGGATAGCGAATGCCTCCCGGTTCCTCGTGGCTTTCCTGGTTCCTATGAGCGCCATGCTCCTCTACAAGAAGAGTGTTGGCCGGCGTCAGGAGCGGATGGTGCTCGAGCAGGAACTCGAGCACCAAAAGGTCATCGGAAGGACCAAGGATGAAGCCATCGCCAATCTGTCGCATGAACTGCGGACCCCCCTCACCAGCATCTACGGATTTGCCATGACGATGCTCGAGCATCCGATCGCCTCGGAGCCGGAGCTGGCGACCGAACTGGCAAAGCTGATCGTTAGCGAGTCTGCCGACTTGAGCCGAATGGTCGACGACCTTCTCACAGCCGCCAAGGCAAACAACAAGGACCTCGCATTCCGGAAAGAGACCGTGGACCCCGTAAGCGAGGTTGACAACGTCGTGGCCCCGTTTGCCATCAACCGCGAGATCCACATCCGTTTGGCCGAGGGGCGGATCACTGCAGATCGACTACGGCTCCGACACATCCTCCGCAATCTCGTATCCAATGCCATCAAGCATGGGAGCGGGCAAGTGGCAATCATCGGCCGTGTCGATGGACCCAGCTACCTCCTTGAGGTCATCGACCAGGGACCCGGGGTGGCGCCGGACCTCAAAGACCGACTTTTCCAAAGGTATATGCATGAAGGACCAACGCCGTTGCTTACCGGCACTCTTGGACTCGGGCTCTCAATTGCCCATCTGCTGACCACAAGCATGGGCGGAACGATTGGATATAGGCGGGCAGGCGGTCTCACAATCTTTGAAGTTCGATTTCCGCTCATACCCGATCAAAAGGCTGAGCCCGACCTCCAAGACGTCCTCCTACACAGCGCGTAGGCAGGGCCGTCGTTGCCCACGGCGTCAATAGGACCCTTCCGTCATGAACGAGCGCCCAACCCGGGGCATCATCGACCGGCACATAGCAACCGTCTGCCTGGGTGCTTCGATATCGACCGGGCGAAATGTGAATGCCAACAGCCCACTTTCCCGGCGGAATCAGCGAATGCCGGTGTCGTAGGTCAGCACACCCAGGTCGAGGGGCGCCGCGACCACTTCAA
>CAZRID010000065.1:0-12139 GCA_964600055.1 uncultured Acidimicrobiaceae bacterium | reverse complement strand
CCGATCGCTCACATCGACCGTGATAGACGACGTCGTCACGCCCATCACCATTCAGGTCGCCGGCCGCCATCCCGACCCGGTTGGTGTCGAGGCTGAACCAGGCCCCGTCGCCCAGCCTCTTCGTCACCGTGGCCCCCGTCGTCGTGGTGGTGCTCGCCTGGAAGCAGGTGCCGCCGGCGCACTCGCCCCAGGAAAGCCGGTCGTCGAACCCGTCACCTGTGATGTCCGCGGTCAATGTGCGGGCCAGCCCATCCCCGGAGCCACATCCGACGCGACCACTGTCGACCATCACCTCGTCGATGACCATCCCGAGGTTGCGCTCGGCACGGGGCTTTCCCCCGTAATAGACGTTGAACCAGAACGACTCGATCTTGATGTCGGGCTCATTCGGCCGCCGGAACTGAATCCCGGCCGCGTCGAAGACAGGAGTCCCGTCGACCCACGCCCGCAACGCCCCATCGGCCACGCCCGGCCGGTTGAGGGCGATCTCTCCCTCGACGCAATACCACTCCCCCGGATTGAGCTTTCCAGCTTCGTTCCAGGACATGCCGTCCCCGTATCGGCCCTCCTGGCCAAGGTGATACACGTAGTAACCCAACCGCGCCCGGCTGTCGTCGTCCCGGGTCCCGAAGAACTCCATACGCGCCGACCATCCCGGATCCGAGGGCGTGCTCTGATGGCCACCCTTGCCGCTCTGGTCGTAGACCCCGGAGAAGCCGGGCAGCTTGCCGCTGATCTTTGGCGCCCAATCGGGATCCAGCCGGAGGAAGTAGCGGAAGAAGAGCTGTTCGGGCTCCTCGCCCACGACGCTGCTGAGATCGAGCTTGAAGTCGGCGCCGTAGTGAGAGCCCTTGGGAATGGTCACCTTCAGCCCGGTTCCGCGAAACCCACTGTCGGTGAGATCAACGCGGTTCCGTGCGCCGGGAACGCGGCCATCCCAGAGATCGAGCGCCTCGAAGGCGTCGGCGAAGCCGAGCGCTGGAGCTTCCAGCGCAGGGGTGCTCGACCGTGTCGGGCCTAGTTCGAGCGCCGAGGTGAGGGAGAACACGGCCTCATCCCGGGCCACCGTTCGCTCCGGGCAAAGACGGGTGTCGGTCGGTGGGTTGCACGGCTCGAGCGCTCCGCGTCTCGCCAGTGACTTGGTCGATCGGCCGTAGGGTGACTGGTCGAGATCGACATAGGGATAAGTGTTTCCCGGAAGCTTCCAGTGCATCGCACCCGCGATGAGCGACGACATCTCGCCACGGGTCAAGTTCCGGTCCGGGCAGAACCTGCGCTCGCCGCAACCACGGGTCACACCCGCCTCAGCCAGGGCATTGATCCCCTTCTCCGACGGATGGCCGTTGTCGTCGTCAAAGTAGTCAATGGTCGAGGCGGGGAAATGCAGCGAGCGGACCAGCATCACCGCCATCTGCCCCCTGGTCACAATCTGATGGGGACAGAATCTGTCATTGGCCGGCGGATTGCATCCGGAGACCAGGCCCTCCGATCGTGCCGTCTCGATGTATGGCTCGAACTTGCTCCGGTCGTCGTCGACGAACGCCCCACCGACCTCACCCTGGGCCATGGCAAAGGGCACCGCCGTTACAAAGAGGACGGCGACGATCACGAACCTGGCGGCGTGACGCGACGAGAGCATCTCCACCGGAACGTCGGTCGGTTGTCCGAGGTTCCTTAGGGGTAACCCATAGGGCTTCCGGCCCTAAGTGGCCCGGGTCACCGAAGTCCGGAGGTTACGAACTCCGAGATCTGGTCCACGAGCTCGTCCCGACCCAGCCCTCCACCGACCTGGTACCAGCGCTGGATGGCGTTGAGGATGGACAGGATGAAGATCGAAGACATCTTCGGGTCGATGTCCTCCCGGAAGGAGCCGTCGACGACACCATCGGCGATGACATCCCGGAAGGCCTGCTCGTAGCCGTCTCTGGCGGCGATGACCCGTGACCGATGTTCGCGGTCGAGCATGCGCGCCTCGTTGAGAAAGGTCCTGACCACATCGTGGTTGTCGAGCACGACATCGATGTGCCCGGCGACCAGTGCCCGAAGTCGATCAGCGGCCGACCTTTCCACCGCCAGTGCCTTCTGCGCCGACTCCTGGAAGAGACGAGAACCCTCCTCCACCACACCGACCAACAGGTCCTGTTTCGAGTCGACATGGGCATATAGCGAGGATCCCAAGAGCCCGAGATCCCGGCCGAGGTCGCGCATCGATGTCCCGTGATACCCCTTGTCCGCAAACAGCCGGCCGGCCGCAGCGAGCACGTCAGCCCTGGTGTTGCGGGCGGTGACCATCAGCGGTGGTCGTAACGGACGACAACCCGGTCCGATACGGGGTGCGACTGGCAGGTGAGGACGTACCCCGCTTCGACCTCGGAGTCGATCAGCGCGTAATTCTTGTCCATCCGGACCTCTCCCTCCTCGATGCGTCCCTTGCAGCTGGCGCACATCCCGCCCTTGCAGGAAAAAGGCAGCTCGGATCGGACCCGCAGCGCCGCATCGAGAATCGATGTCTCCGAGGTCATCCTGGTCCCGACCGCCCGGCCATCGAGGATCACTGTCAACTCGACCGAGCCTTCGCCGGGTGGTGGCTCCGGCGGCAGCAGCGAAGGGTCCACCGGGCCGGCGAAAAACAACTCGTCGTGGATCGAATCGTCGCCCACCCCCAAGGAGGCGAGCGTCTTCCTCGCCGTCATCACCATGTCGTACGGCCCGCACAGGTACCAGGCATCCACCTCCCGGCCCCCGAGCAGGCGATCGTGAACCATCCGGATCTTCCCCTCGTCGATCCGCCCCGACAACAGAGGCAGGTCGGAGCCCTCGCGACTGAGCAGATGAAACAGTTGGAATCGGTCCGGATACCGGTCTTTGAGGCCCTCTAGCTCCTCGAGGAACATCACACTGTTGGCGGTGCGGTTGCCGAAGAGAAGGGTCCACGAGGATCCGGGCTCGGTCTCGAGTGTGGTGGAGATGAGCGAGAGCACGGGAGTGATGCCCGAGCCGGCGGCGATCGCCACCCTGTGGCCCGCCTTCGCCGGATCGGGATCGATGGTGAACTCCCCCACCGGCGACATGACCTCGACGACATCGCCCGCCTGCAAGGTGCTGGTCGCATATCCGCTGAAGGCACCCCCGGGAAGTCGCTTGATACCCACCCGCAGCTTGCCCCCATTGGCGTTTGAGCAGATCGAGTAGGAGCGGCGGACGTCCTCGCTGTCGATGAAGGCGCGCAACGTCACGTGCTGTCCCGGCAGATAGCGAAACGAGTCGGTCAGCTCTTCGGGAACATCGAAGGTGACGGCTACAGCGTCGTCGGTGAGGGGTGAGACCTCGAGCACCCTGAGGGGATGGAAGTCGACGCTCACCTACCACACCCCGCTGAACGCACCACGGGCCACTAGAACTCCTTGAAGTAGTCAAAGGGCTCGCCACACGAGGCGCAGACCATCATTGCCTTGCAGGCGGTCGAGCCGAAGCGAGCCACCAGCCTCGGAGACGATGAGTCACATCTCGGGCACAGGACATCTTCGATCGGGCCCGGGGGGGCGATGCCGAACGAGGCGAGCTTGCGATGCCCATCCGGTGTGATCCAGTCGGTGGTCCAGGCCGGGCTGTGCACCATCTCCACCTCGACCTCCTCGAACCCGGCAGATCTCAGGGCAGACCTGACATCGTCTTCTATCTGACGCATGGCCGGACAGCCCGAATACGTCGGCGTGATCGTCACCACCACCCGGGCGCCCTCAGCCCGGACGTCACGCAGGATCCCCAGTTCGGCGATGCTGAGAACCGGGATCTCGGGATCGACGACACCTGCCGCGATCCCCCGAGCCCTGGCCACATCGATCGTCATCGTGGGCGTCACCATTCCTGCCCCGGGTAGCTCCGCTGCATCCATTGCATCTCGGCCAGCAGATGGCCCAGATGCTCCGAGTGGAAGCCTCTCCGACCGCCGCTTCGCTGGTAACCGTCCTCGGGGACCGACAGGCCTGCCTGGTCCAGGATCTCTTCGACCTGTCGCTGCCAATCGGGCAGGTAGGCGCCGGCTTCTCCTTCGAACAGCTCGGCGGTGTATCGCCAAAGTGCGTCGACCGCGGCCTGGGCACGCTGGTGGGACTCATCGGTGCCATCACCGAGCCGGATCACCCAACCCGACGAGTGCCGGAAGTGATATCTGGCCTCTTTGAGCGCTCGCTCGCCGACTCCGGAGAGGGTGAGGTCGTCAGACCTGGCAAGGTCCGCCCACAGCCCGAGCTGATAGCAGTCGAAGAAGAGCCCGCGCACCATGGTGTGGGCGAAGTCACCGTTGGGTTGTTCCACGAGCAGGACATTCATGAAGTCGCGCTCCGGCCGTCCCATCGCCAGGTCGTCCTCGGACCGACCCCGCCCCTCGACCTTTCCGGCATGCGTGTAGAGGGCGCGGGCAACACCCAGATGATCGAGTGCGATGTTGCCGAGGGCGATGTCCTCCTCGAGCTCGGGGGCATTCGAGATCCACTCCGCGAGACGTTGGGCGAGCACCATGTTGTCGTCGGCATGGGCCAGCAACACCTCCACCAGCGAATCTGCGCCTAACAACTCAGCACTCATGACGTAGAACGTATGACGTAGAACGTAAAACGGGGGCGACGGAGTCGCCCCATCACATGTGCCCGACTTCGTCAGGGATGTCATAGGTCGTGGCATGGCGGTAGATCTTCTCGTTGGCCTCCACGTAGTCGGCGATGTCTTCAGGCTCGAACGCGTGGATCTCGGCGCTGCGCACCACCCAAAGACTGGCGCCCTCGCTGCGTCGGGTGTAGACGTCGCGTGCGTTCTGCAGGGCAGTCTCGCCATCAGTGGCGTGAAGACTGCCGATGTGCACATGTGAGATCCCTCGCCGGGCCCTGACGAACACCTCCCACATCGGCCATCCCTCACCGGACAGCTCGGTGCTCTCCTCGATCTCGGCACTCTCGCCCGGGGCGACCGGGACGTCGTAGGTCATCTACTACTCCTGTCTGCGGCGGACCGGGCGGTCTTCTTCGAGGCGTGGGCGATCGCGGCCTCCCTGACCCATGCACCCTCTTCCCATGCCCTTGTCTTGTGCTCGATCCGGTCCCGATTCATTGGCCCATCTCCCTTGACCACCGCCCAGAACTCATCCCAGTCGATCTCACCGAAGTCGTAGTGGCCGCGCTCCTCGTTCCAAGCCAGCTCCCGGTCCGGCATGGTGAGCCCGAGGTAGTCGGCCTGGGGAACGGTCATATCGACGAACTGCTGGCGCAGGTCATCGTTCGACACCCGCTTGATCTTCCACTCCATCGACTGCTCGGTGTGGGTCGAATCTGTGTCATGCGGCCCGAACATCATCAGTGACGGCCACCACCATCGGTCGAGTGAGTCCTGAGCCATGGCCTTCTGCTCCTCGGATCCCGAGCACAGCCTGATCAGGATCTCGTAGCCCTGACGCTGGTGGAACGATTCCTCCTTGCAGATGCGCACCATCCCCCTTGCATACGGGCCATAGGAGCAACGTGTCAGCATCACCTGGTTGGTGATCGCCGCCCCATCGACCAGCCAGCCGATGGCGCCGATGTCGGCCCAGTTGAGGGTCGGATAGTTAAAGATCGACGAATACTTGTGCTTGCCCTGGTGCAGAAGCTCTTGGAGTTCGTCCCTCTTCACCCCGAGGGTCTCGGCCGCCGAGTAGAGATAGAGCCCGTGGCCGGCCTCGTCCTGGACTTTGGCCATGAGAATCGCCTTGCGATGCAAGGTCGGGGCCCGGCTGATCCAGTTTCCCTCCGGCTGCATCCCGATGATCTCGGAGTGGGCATGCTGGGCGATCTGGCGGATGAGGGTCTTGCGGTAGGCCTCAGGCATCCAGTCGGTCGGCTCGATCTTGTCTTCGGCGGCGACGATCGCATCGAAGCGTGCTTCCGGTGTCATCCGGCGAGCTTAACACAAACGAACGTTCGTTTGTTTGGACAGACGCCTGGTGCCCGGACGAACTAGTCCGAGCGGGCGAAATCAAAACACCCCTGGAGATCGAATCGTCACGGATCAGATTGAGTGCGCGCTGGGAGAGAGCGCGAAGGGGATTGCCGAGGGGGCAAACGCCTCCGGCATCTTGGCTTGCAATCCGACGCCTGTTTGGTGGTCCCCTCATCGTCGCTTTCTGCCGACGGGCCACTAGATCACCCGAAGGGAGGGCCAAACCGGGGAAAGGCCCTCCCTTCCAAGGCCCAAATGACAGCAGCAAGCCATCTAAAGGTCCGGGGTCGTCATCGTCCCCGGCCCCGACATCTCATGCGGGCCCGCGCCCCATCGACAGTTGAGCGTGTCGCGGTGTGGTTGTTGATCGTCGCCCTGCTATCACTCGGGACGATGGTCGCCTTGGCCATCGACCCCTGGATCTCAGCTCTCGAATGACCCGACCTGCTCGCCGTTGAGATAGACGTCGCGCGCCTCCTCGGCCCAGCTGCCAAGGGGCACCGCGATGATGAACTCCTCGATCACCTGAGTGCAGGACTGATCACTTGCGACCTGGGAGATCATGTCGATCTCGATTGCCTCACCGGTGTCCTCCACCGTCCAGAAGATCTCGTGGCACGGTGTCGGCTTGTCGCCCTCCACATCGAGCATCACCTGGATCGGGAAGCTCTCCATGATCCTCAGGTCGGCTCTTGTCACCCAAACCTCACCGTCGACATTGCCGTCGATCGGGGGACGCGGCTCGGGGATGGACCCCACCGGCCCCGGTTCGGCGATCGGCTCGTCACCGCCTGAGTCGATCGGCTGGTCCGGATCGATCGTCGTCGTTGTGTTGGGCTGGTCGGTCCCACCGACCACCTCGGGCTCACCACACGCCGTCAAGACGAGGATCAGTGCCAGAACCAGGAAATACTTTCTCATGGCGCGTTAGATGCCCGTTTAGGTCGAACGGTTCCTTGTGGTCTGGTCGCTCATCCGGTCGGATCGAGGAGCCTAAGTGGTCCGTCGCTCAATTGATGCCGCGGTGTCGCCGAGTCATCGGGGTCGCTGGCAAGGACGCAGGACGAAGGCGCACCTGATCGTTCGTCGAGGCCGAGGACGCAGCCAGCGGCGTCGAGGGCCGGCGAGACCGCGTAGCCATTTGGGCGACGGGCCACTAGGCCAGGGCGACCAGATCGAGGAGCTCCTCGTCGAAATACCTCATCTCCCCCTCTGGCATCATTACCGCCCGGTCCGGCATGAGTTGCGCGACGAAATCGGTGTCATGGCTGACCAGCACCACGGTTCCCTCATAGAGGGTGAGGGCGTCGAGCAAGGCTTCCTTGGCCTGTGGGTCCAGGTTGTTGGTCGGCTCGTCGAGCAGGAGGACATTGGGTCGTTCCGCCACCAGCATGGCCAGGGCGAGCTTGGTCTTTTCGCCACCGGAGAGGGTCGAAGCGTCCTGGTCGATCTTGTCCGCCAGGAGGAAATGACCGAGCAACGACCGCAGAGCCTGATCGACGAGACCCCCACCCCGACGCATGTGATCCAGGACCGAAACACCGTCCTCGATCTGTTCGTGCTCCTGGGCGTAGTAGCCGATGCTCGCATTGTGGCCCAATGAGACCTCCCCGAGATCAGCGGTCTCGACGCCGGCCAGGATCCGAAGGAGAGTTGTCTTCCCGGCCCCGTTGAGACCGATGAGGAGCATGCGCTCCTCACGCTCGACGGCGAACTCGACATCCACAAAGACCAGATTGTCACCGAACGACTTGGCGAGGCCGAATGCAGACAGCGGCAACCGACCCGACTTCTCCGGTTGGGGAAATGCCACCCGTACCTTCTTGCCACTCTTCTGGACCTCGACCAGCTCGCGCTTCATACGATCGACACGGGTCTCCCAGGATCTCGCGATCTTGGCCATCTTCTCGGTAGTGCCCTTGAAGCGCCGGATGTTCTCCTCGAGCCGAGCGATCGCCTCATCCTGGTGCTTGCGCTCACGCTCCCTCTGGTGTCTCCGGCGGTCCCGCTCGACGAGAAAATGCGAGTAGTTGCCCCGATAGGCCTCCAACTCGCCATGCTCCAGCGCCAGGACCGAGGTGATGGCCTCGTCGAGGAGGGGCAGATCGTGCGACACCACCAGCATCCCGCCCCGGTACGATGTGAGCCATTCGATGAGCCAGGCCTTGGCATCGAGGTCGAGGTGGTTGGTCGGCTCGTCGAGAAGCATGATGTCGGTCTCGGCGAAGAGGATCCGGGCCAATTCGACCCGTCGCCGCTGGCCACCTGACATCGTCACCACCGGCTGTTCCAGCTCGTCATTGCCGATGCCGAGGGCGGCCGCCAGTCGCTTCGCCTCCGCCTCGGCCACAAATCCACCCTTGGCCTCGAATTCATCGTGCAAACGCCCGAAATGATCGATCCCTCGATCCCGCTCGGATCCGGTGAGATCGTGCAGCCGCCGACGGGCCTCCTCGATCCGACGCTGGAGTGCCCCGATCTCCCGAGCCATCAGGACTCGCTCCAGAGCGGTCGCATCGGGATGCTCCAGCTCGGGCAGGGCGGCTTCCTGTGAGAAATAGCCGATTTGACCCGAACGGAGGACCGTGCCCTCGACTGGAGACTGGGTTCCGATCAGCGTCCTCATCAGCGTCGTCTTGCCCGCCCCGTTGCGGCCAACGAGACCGATCCGATCACCTCCTTGCACGCTGAACGAAGCCCCCTCGATGAGAGTGCGGGGGCCGACATCGATGCGAAGGTCGCGGGCGATCAACATCAGGGTTTCCGGATCCGGGAAAACTCTAGAAGCCGGCCGGCCCTTAGTCGGGATGATTAACCGCCTTCGAGTCGGTTCGGAGGGTGCGCGTTGACTAAGTGCGCGCCGTGTTCACGCGGTTTCACGCCCTCTTCGACTCCTCCTTCTTGCGCAGAGTGAGCTGGCATGTGAAGCGAGTCGGCGAGAAGGTCGATCGCCGCTTCTTCTTCTCGCTCATCCTCGGGCTCACCCTGTTTCTCGCTCTGGCGGCGGTTGCGATATGGCTGACCGAGACCGACCGCTCAATGGCCCGGTTGGGGCAGTCCTTCTACTGGGCCGGGGCAACGGTCCTCGGCCTGGGTGAGGGGGGCTTCGTGGGCGGACCGGTGGGCTGGGTGGTGGGATGGCTGCTCGGCCTTTTCGGGGTCGCCATCGTGGCCACCATCACCGGCGCATTGGTTGGGTTCGTCATTGATTTTCTATTGAAGGAGGGACAAGGGATGGGAGCATCGGGATATCGCGATCACATCGTGGTCTGCGGATGGAACGCGACGGCACGGGATCTGATCGACGAGCTGGCCAAGGACGAGTACGGCACCAAGGTCGTCCTCCTCCACGACTCGGAGCGAAGCCCTGTGGAGGACAAGATCTACTTTGTCCGGGGCAGCAGCACCAACGAGTCGGATCTGAGGCGTGCCGGAATCGAGAACGCGGCCTCGGCGATCGTGTGCCCGATCGACGGCTCCGATCAAGCGGACATGTCTTCGATTCTCACTGTGCTCGCAATCGAGTCGATCGCGCCCGAGGTGAGAACCGTGGTCGAGGTCAACAACCCAAATCACGTCGCCCACTTCCGGCGGGCGAATGTCAACGAGCTGATGGTCACGTCGAAACTCGCCTCGCATCTCCTGGCGCGATCTGCCATGTACCCGGGTCTGTCCGAGCTCGTGACGGACATCGTGTCCGGTGGCGAAGGCTCCGAGCTATACCGGGTGACTCTGCCTGAGGACTACGCCGGTCTCACCGTCGACGAGCTCTCGACCAGACTGAGGACCGACCACAGGGCAACACTCCTGGCGGTCACGCGTGACGAAGCCACCGACACCAACCCCGAAGCCTCATTCCGTCTCGAGATCGCCGATGATCTGATCGTGGTCGCCGAGTCGCTCGGCGGTCTGGAGCGGCTCCAGGAAACCTCAGCCCTCGCCTGATCTGGAAACGATGTTGCGGTTCACCCGGAACAGGTTGGCCGGGTCGTACCTCGCCTTGATCTCCGAAAGGCGTTCCAAGTTCTCCCGGTAGGCCTCACCGGTGCGGTCAGCATCCTCGTCTTCGGTCTGGAAGTTGATGTAGTTGCCCCCGGTAGAGAAAGGCTTCAACGCCATCCAAGCGTCACGCACCCATTCCCGGTTCGCGTCGATGGCATCGGAGTCGGGAGCCGACAGCGAGGCGATGGCGCAGGCGAAGGCGGCGTCACGGTTTCCGACCGCGCCGTCATCTTCGGCGTGATCGGAATTGGCGCCGGACAGGTGAAAGAGAACAATCTGGTTCGCCGGGGCTTCAAGGTCACGGACCTGCTCTCTGACGACCTGGAGCAACTCGTCGCTCAAATGTGGCAGGAACTCTGACTTCCAGTAGTAGTGCATCCCTTTCGGCTGGGTGGCGTCGAGCATCGCCTGCTGATCGGCATACGGCTTCCGCTGGATGAGATCCGCCCACGGCGCACCGTGTTCCCGGATAGGACCGATGTCCCTCGCCGCCTGCTCCGGGTCCCCGGTATGCACCACGACAAAGGCGATCAGCGGCTGTCCATGCCTTTCTTCCGGAAGCCATGGTGCGGGGGGGGCATTGCGCATGAGAACCACCGTGGTCATCTCCCGCGGAGCCGAATCGGTGACGGCCCGGAACATCTCCAGAACGCTCTCCGCCTCGTCGGCCGACCAGGCGATGAGCCCGGCAGTGACCTCGGGCCCGATCTGGTGCAGACGGAACACGAACTCGGTGACCACGCCGAAGTTGCCGCCACCGCCGCGCAGCGCCCAGAACAGATCCTCGTTCACGTCACGAGAGGCACGCTGAGACTGACCGTCTGCGGTCACGATCTCGACCTCTAGCAGGTCGTCAACCGTCCACCCGAACTGACGTGTCAGATAACCGAAGCCACCGCCGAGCGTTAGCCCGGCAACACCGGTTTCGGAGACGAAGCCCAGGGTGGCCGCCAGACCATGCTCTTGAGTCACCCGATCGACCTCGCCCAGCGTGCAGCCGGCCCCAACCCGGGCAACCATGTTGTCCACATCGACATCCACCGTCTTGAAGCTGGACATGTCGAGGGTGATCCCCTGATCGGAAAGAGCCAGACCGGCGATGTTGTGGCCGCCGCCCTTGATCGAGATCTCTAGATGGTTCTCTCGGGCGAAATCGACGATCCGGCCCACGTCTTCGAGGTTCTCAGGCTGGATCACCAGCGCCGGCTTCTTGCTGATCATGGCGTTCCAGATCAGGGTCGCCTCGGCAAACCGAGGATCATCGGGGTAGATCAGGTTCCCGGAGAGACTCGCCGACAGCGCGTCGATCTCGCTTTGGGAGACCGTGGCCATTCCGCCGTCAAGTGTGCGAATCAGGGTGTCGATGGTCGCTCCTTTCCGTGAGCTCGGCGAAATCTATTCATTTCGATAGTCGAAGGACGTTCGGCGCATCGACGTGTGCCGTTCACCTCGGGGAAACCTGCCGTCGTTACAACTCTCAATGCGACGATCAGAGATGATCGAAGCCAACAGATCCCTCCTCCCAGGGGCATCGGGGCGACGACGGCGTCGCCCCGATCACGTAGTGGGCAACCGCATCGGGAGTGCGTTTCTCGGTGCCGAAGCCACATCACGTAGGCTCCAAGAGCCGGGGTTATCCGCGATCAAGTCGAGCATTGAGACGCAGCAATAGTGTTCAGACCCGCATCGGGTCTCATGCCACGCACAGCCGGCGATGTTCGCCCACCGAACGGTCGTGCGAGATGTGCACAACTCGGCTAGAAACCGGGTCAAGCAAGGGAGGAGCCATTTGATGTCGGACGAAGCTGACCCGGGCATGTCGGTGATCGTCGAGTGAGCGCGGTCCCCCCACGAACCCGGGTCGCCATCATTGGTGGCGGGCCCGCAGGCTCCTTGCTTGCCTATCTGCTCCACCTCCAGGACATCGACAGCGTCGTCCTCGAGCTCCGCACCCGCCAACACGTCCTGGAGAGGGTGAGAGCCGGGGTCATCGAGCATGGGAGTGGGGAGATCCTCCGCGAGGCCGGAGTCGGCGCCCGCATGGACGAGGAAGGATTCGTCCACCACGGGGTGTCAGTCGCCTTTGCCGGTGAGCTACTCCGGGTCGACTTCCAGGGCCTCACCGGCAAGCACGTCATCATCTACGGGCAAACCGAGTTGCAGAAAG
>CAZRID010000064.1:0-12279 GCA_964600055.1 uncultured Acidimicrobiaceae bacterium | reverse complement strand
GGTGTTGACCGTCCCTGGGTCGGCAGTGACCTGATCGACGTGCTCGACGTGGAGACTCTCGATGAGATCGCAGCGCTGATCAGGACCGCCCGGGAATCGCTTGGGGCCAACCGGTGCGAATGGGCACTCGATGGACAGATCTGGCTTCTTCAACTGGCTTCCGACAAACCCGCGGCGCCGAGCGTCACCCCGCTGCCGTCGGCCGGCCTGGTCGACCCCGATCTGGTCCGTATCGCCAGACTGGTGATGAGGGCCCCGGACCGGCTCGGGGAGGAGCTCGTCCTCCCCTGGGCCCTGGCAGGTCTGCCCGCCCCGGGCTCGAAGAATGACGAGGCTCCGCCAGACGCATTGGCCATTGCCCTGGAGCTTCGCGACGAGCTATTAGCCGAGGTCTGGGCGGTGCCGGCAGGGCAGGCACTAGCCGCCGCCCGGGAGTGCATGGCCGGTCTCCTTGGGCCTGACCCATGGCCTGCCCTCGATCGGATCCACCGTCTGCGGCCTGCCGACCCATCTCGTTCGGCGAATTTGCTGGCCCTGGTGGACGGGCTCCGCTCGGCCGACCGGAAGGGGGCGGTCCGAGTCGGCGTCGGCCGCTGGGAGCCTTTTCTCGCCGCGGTAGCTCTGGCATCAGGGACGCACTATCGGGGAACCGCCGCCTCGCCCGGGATCGGGGCCGGGGTGCGCTCTCATATCGCCCACCCACGGGATTTGGGTACATTCTCACCACGTGCAGTCGTCACCTCGCCCCAACCCATCCCCAACCTTGCGCCTCTGTTGTGGGATGCGGCAGGTCTCGTAACCGAGACGGGAAGTCCGGCAGCCCATCTCTTCGACTCCGCTAGGGCGTTGGGGATCCCTGCGGTGTGCGGGGTGGAACTGGCTGAAGGCGAATGCATAGTGGCGATCGACGGGCACAGCGGGGTGGTGGCCACCCTCTCACTGAATGGAGACGACGATGTCTGACAGGATCGGAGTGATCGGGCTCGGTGTCATGGGATCCGCCATGGCCGCCAATCTCTTGGCCAACGGCCACGACGTTCTCGGCTTTGACATCGACCCGGAGAAGGTGACGGCTTTGGTCGGCCGTGGCGGGACGTCTGCGACCTCTGCCGGTGGGGTGGCGGCAGGCGCCGACCTCGTCCTCCTTTCGCTTCCGACCATTGCCGCCCTGGCCCAAGTCGCAAGCGAAATCGCAGAAAATGCCCATGAGGGTCTGGTCTGTCTCGAAGCGGGGACCTTCCCGCTCGCAGCCAAGACAGAGGCTCATCGAGTGCTCACCGCCGCCGGCGTCGACCTGCTGGACACGCCGGTGTCTGGCACCGGTCTCCAGGCAGTCGATGCGACACTTGTGGTGTTCGCCTCGGGAACCCGCGAGGGCTACGACATGGCCAAGCCAGTGTTCGATGCGATCGGGCGGTCGACCCATTATCTCGGAGAGTTCGGCAACGGCTCGAAGATGAAGTACATCGCCAATCTCCTGGTTGCGGTCCACGGTCTCGCCGCCGCTGAGGCCCATGTGCTCGGGATCGCCGCCGGGCTCGACCCGGCCCTGGTGCAGGAGGTGATGGAGGATGGTGTGGGATCCTCGAAGATCTTCGAGATCCGGGGGCCGATGATGGTCGCCGATGACTACCCACCGGCGGCCCGGCTCGACATCCTCCTCAAGGATGCCACCATCATCAGGGACTTCGCCCGGTCCGTGGGCGCCCCCACTCCCCTGCTCGACGCGGCGGTGCCGGTGTATGCCGAGTCCAGCGCGGCGGGCCTCGGCGCTCTCGACGCCGCCGCCCTCTGCCGCTATCTGGAAGATCTGGGCGGGATCGAACGATGATCGGTCGCCCGCTGCGTCGGCTGGAGGATCCTCGCCTCATCACCGGACAGGGGCGGTACGTGGACGACATAGCGATGGACGGTGTCGCTCATGCCGTTTTCGTGCGGAGCATCGAGGCTCATGCGTTGCTCGGCCCGGTGTCGATCGACACTGCCGCGATCGGCGACGCCGAGGTATTCACCGCCTCGGACTTGGGGATGGTGAGGACCATGCCGAATCAGTATCCGTCGCCCTTGATCACCCAATCGATCCAGGCTGCTCCTCTTGCAATCGACGAGGTCTGCTACGTCGGCCAACCGATTGCTGTCGTCGTCGCCGGATCGGTCGCCGAGGCGATCGATGCTGCGGAGGCGGTCCAGGTCGAATATGAGCCGCTTCCCGTGGTCATCGACCATCACAGAGCCTTGGATCCCGACTCACCGCCGGCCCATCACGGTTCGAGCACCAACCTCGTCGGGACTCTGACCGTCGGCTTTGGGGACGTCGATGCGGCTTTCTTCGCTGGCGATCGAGTGGTAAGTGTGGACGTCGATCAGCACCGGGGGGCGCTGGCCTCGATGGAGGGCAGAGCCGTCCTCGCCCGTTGGGACGACACCGAGGCACGGCTCACCTTGTGGACCTCGACCCAGGCACCACATGCAGTCCGGGCCCACCTCGCCCCCTATCTCGATCTCTCTCCTGACGAGCTCCGGGTGGTCGCACCCGATGTCGGCGGTGGGTTCGGGCCCAAGGCGGTGATCTATTCCGAGGAGTACGTGGTGGCCGCCCTCGCCCTGCGATTACGAAGACCGGTGAAGTGGACCGAGCTGCGCAGGGAGCATTTCACCTCCACCAACCAGCAGCGCGGTCAGAGTGGCCGGGTCGAGGCGGCGATCGACGATCAGGGGCGGCTCCTGGGTCTGAGGGCACGACTGGTGCACGACTGTGGTGCCTTCGTGCCCTACGGGATCGTGGTTCCGACAACCACTCTTCGTCTCCTGTCAGGGCCATATGTGATACCGGCACTCGACGCCAGGATCGACGTCGTCTTCACCAACGCCACCCCGACCGGCGCCATCCGGGGGGCGGGAAGGCCCAATGCCACCTTCGCGCTGGAACGTGTGGTCGACGCCATCGCAAGGGAGCTCGACATGGATCGGGCCGAGGTGCGACGTCGGAACTTCATCCAACCCGACGCCTTCCCCTACGAGTTGGACATCACCGGCTCCGATGGGCGCAAGGTCACCTACGACGGCGGTGACTATCCGGCTGCCCTCGAGACGGCCCTCGAGGCCGCTGAGATCAACGGCTTCGAGGAACGTCGGGCAACGTCGAAACAGGAAGGTCGTCTCCGTGGGTACGGGATCGCTTCGTACGTCGAAGACACCGGGCTCGGCCCCTATGAAGGTGTCCGCATCGAGGTCCTCACCAATGGCGATGTGCTGATCGAGACCGGGGCCGGGTCCCAAGGGCAGGGTCATGCCACCGTGTTCGCCCAAATCTCTGCCGGGCATCTCGGGGTGAGCCCGGAGAAGGTCAGGGTGAGAGGGGGTGACACCGGGCGCTATGCCCACGGAATCGCGACCGTCGCCAGCCGGACCGGTCAGACCGCGGCGTCGGCTGTCCACCTTGCGGCCGAAGAGCTGGCAATGACGATCAAGAAACTGGCAGCGCAACGCCTCGAAGCAGCAGTCGAAGACATCGTCCTGGTTGGCGGATCGGCGATGGTCGTGGGCCAGCCAGGGTCCGAGATCCCGCTCGGCGACATCGCCTCGGGGCTCCAGCCGAAGTTCGGCGGATCGCTCCCGCCGGGTCAGCAGAAGCCGGGCCTGTCGGTGGAGCAGGTCCTTCCCTTCGGCGGTCTGGCCTACACCTTTGGCACCCACATCGCCGAGGTCGAGCTCGACCCGGAGACTGGACACGTGATGGTGGTCAACTATGTGGTCGTGCACGACTGTGGCACTCTGATCAACCCGATGATCGTCGACGGCCAGATCGACGGAGGCGTGGCCCACGGGCTGGGCAACGCCCTGATGGAACGAGTCGAATACAACGAGAGCGGCCAGCCCCTCACCACCTCGTTCATGGATTACCGGCTGATGAGCGCGGTGGATATGCCGCCCCTGGTCAAGATCCATACCGAGACCCCATCACCGACCAACCCCCTCGGGGCCAAAGGCGCCGGAGAGGGTGGCACCATCCCCGCCGCCGCCGCCGTGGTGTCGGCCATCGAGCACGCCATCTCCGACCCCGATGTCGTGCTCAACCACTACCCGGTTGGCAGTGAGTGGGTGTACCGAGCCATAGCAAACCCCACCGGGTGAGCCAGGACAACAATGGTCCCGAGCCGTTCCGGGTCCGGTCACTGACGGCATCCGTCTATCTCCCCAACGTTCTGTTCGCCATCGGCCAGGGAGCGGCCATACCCGTCATCGCTCTGCTGGCTCTCGACCTCGGCGCCACACCAGCAGTCGCCGGGGCCATCGTGGCACTGCGCGGGATCGGCACACTGTTGTTCGACGTGCCCTCGGGCGTTCTCGTCGCAAGGTTCGGCGAGCGTCGGGCCATGACCATGGCCACCATCCTGCTCGGGGTCACAGCCCTCGGCATCGGGCTACGCCCTTCACTTCCCGTCTATGCGGTCCTGATCTTCCTGATCGGTTGCGCATGGTCGGTGTGGGCATTGGCCCGTCTCACATATGTCACCGAGTCTGCTCCGCCGCGGCACCGGGGCCGGGTCATGTCGATGATGGGCGGGACAATGCGGATCGGTCAGTTCATAGGACCGTTGATCGGTGGCCTGGCCGTGGTCCCGCTCGGGCTGGCCGGTCCCTTCTTCATCCAGGCCGCGCTTGCCGTTGCCGCGGCAGTCACCCTTGCCATCGCCCCGGAGAGACCCCTACCCGTCAGGCCATCGGAGCTGACGACGGTGACACTCCGCGAGATCGCCCGCGACCATCGACGGACTCTGCGGACCGCCGGGTTCGTGGCCGTTACCGTCCAGGTCCTGCGCAGTTCGAGACAGGCGATCATCCCGCTATGGGGCGATCACATCGGTCTCAACGCCAGCCAGGTATCGCTGATCTTCAGTGCGTCCTCGGCGATCGAGATGGTGATCTTCTACCCGGTGGGGATGCTGATGGATCGGAAAGGGCGCAAGTGGGCGGCTATCCCTTGCCTAATCCTGCTGTCGATGGGGATGGCGCTCATCCCCCTGACCTCCACCTTCGCCGGGCTCCTCCTCGTCGGCCTTTTCCTCGGTTTCGCCAACGGCCTCGGCTCCGGGATAAACATGACGCTCGGTTCGGATCTCTCCCCTGCAGTGGGCAGGAGCCAGTTTTTCGGCCTGTGGCGTCTGGTGAGCGACGTCGGGACCGCCGGCGGGCCGTTGCTGGTAGCGGTGGTCACGTCACTGGCGTCGCTTGGCGCGGCCCCGATTGCGGTCGCTTGTGTCGGCTTACTCGGAGCCGGAGTGATGTGGAAGGCGGTCCCGGAAACCCTCACCGGGGATCTCGAGTGATGCCCTCTTATCCTCGTCCTGGCAGCGCACACGGAGGAAAGGGCTGAAGGTGGATCTCGGCATACAGGGCAGGACCGCATTGCTCACCGCCTCCAGCCGGGGTCTCGGCAAGGCCTGTGCCCTGGCACTGGCCGCCGAAGGCGTCCATGTCTTCTTAAACGGGCTCAGCGACGACAACCTGGCAACGGCAGCGGACGAGATCCGCAGTCAGACTGGGGTGCAGGTCGTCACCGTTCGCGGTCATGGGCCTTTCGGCAGGGGCGCGGACCGGTCTGACCGCTGCGTCGAAGGCGCTGTCCCGTGAGGTTGCGGAGTTCAACGTAATCATCAACAACCTCCTGCCGGAGAGGATCGACACCGAGCGTCAGGTCTACATGGCCAAGCAGCGCGCCCGAGTCGGCCGGGATCAGCTATGAGGAGGCCAGGCAGGAGATAGTCGAGAGCATCGCGGCGAAGCGGATGGGCCGGCCCGAGGAATTCGGCGCCGCATGCGCCTTCTTGTGCAGTGACCAGGCCGGATACATCTCTGGCCAGAATCTCCAACTCGACGGTGGCTCGTACCGCGGGACGTTCTAGGCAGGGAACGGTCTTCCACCGGGAAGCCCCCCTCCCCCTTCGGGTACTCCCCCTACGGGGGGAGAAACGCGGGACGTTCTAGGCACGGAGCGGTCTTCCACGGCGGGAAGCCCCCCTCCCCCTTCGGGTACTCCCCCCTACGGGGGGAGAAACGCGGGACGTCAGTCTTCGATGATGGCTACGGCACGGGTGGGGCCGCCGTGGGCACCAACCACTTTCAATGGGAAGCCGACGAAGGTGAACCGTTTCCCGACCACCTCGGTCAGCACCAGGTTCTCGTAGTGGGTCTTGTGCACCCGCCGGCACATCATGTGCACCGGATAGGTCGTCGATGTTGGATTGTCCGGGGTGGGTGAGTCCACGCCGAAGGTGACGATCCCCTTGTCGATGATCCACTCGCAGGCCGACTCGCCCAATCCGGCGAAGTTGGTCAGGTACTCGTTCTTCCCCTCGTACTTGTCGTAGGTGCCCGTGTAGAAGAAACAGTGATCGCCTGCCGCCAGATCGAGACCCGAGCCCTCGAGAACGGCGTCGAGATCGTCGGCGGTGATGTCGGTCTGCTCCGGGAAATGGGAGACATCGAGACAAATGGCGGGGCCGTAGAAGAGATCGAGGTCCATCTGGTCGATGGTCGCCGCCGCCGGGTCGGGATCGAGATGGCTGAACGAGTCGACATGGGTGGGGCCGTTGTCGTTGAGCATGAACCCCCAGGTCTGAAAGGAGAACTCGCTGGTGAAGCGTGGCGCGGTCTCCTCATGCGTCACGTGCTGGAAGGTGACCGTCTTCAGGTGACCCGGGTACACCTTCATGCCCTCGTAGATGGGTTGGGAGAGGTCGATCAGTGTCATGGTTTCCCCTTGTCGGGCCGGGAGCGATCTGGACGATCGCATGATCCCATAGAATGTAGGACTGACGGGTCAGCTTCCCGCCGTGTTGGATCACTTATCCGAGTGGTTCCGCCGGATGGTCACGCGGGCGAGGCCAAGGAGGGTGATCAGTTGAGGGATCGTCTGCGACGGTGGGGCCGTCTCGCAGTGGTCGACATCACACCGTTGCGGGAATCTCCCGGCTATCGGTGGCTGTTCGCCGGCATGTTCTTCGCGCAGGCCGGGCGTCAGCTGACGGTTGTGGCCGTGCCGTTCCAGGTTTTCGAGCTCACGGGTTCGATCCTTGCCGTTGGCCTCCTTGGACTTGCCCAGCTCTTTCCGCTGCTGATCGTCTCGTTGATCGGTGGCTCGTTGGCGGATGCGGTGGAACGACGTCGGCTGTTGGTGCTTTCACAGGTGGTGCTCGCCTGCACTGCCGCCGGACTGCTCTGGAACTCGTTGTTGGACGCCCCGATGATTTGGCCGCTGTTCGTCCTCAGCGCCATCAACGCCGGTGTCTCCGCCATCGACTCCCCGGCACGACACGCCATCGTCCCTGGCCTGGTGGGAAGGGCCCTGCTTCCCTCGGCGATGGCGCTCAACCAGACCCTGGGCAACGTTGCGTCTGCGGCGATCCCGGCCGTAGCCGGGCTGCTGATCGCAACGGTGGGTCTCCCCTTCAACTACGGCATCGAGATTCTGGTGTTTCTGGCGGGGGCAGCCCTCGTCTACCAGATTCCCAACCTCCCCACCGAGGGCGGCGGGCGCAAGTTCGGGCTGTCATCGATCATGGAAGGTCTGCGGTACTTGAAGGGCAGACGGGTGATCCAGAGCGTTCTCCTCGTCGATCTCAATGCCATGGTCTTCGGCATGCCCACTGCCCTGTTCCCGGCGATCGGGACCGAGGTGTTCGGGGGTGACGCCTTCACCGTCGGGCTCCTCTATGCGGCCCCCGGATTCGGCGCCCTCCTCGGTGCCCTGACCTCGGGATGGGTGTCGGCGGTCCGACGTCAGGGACGAGCCATCGTGATCGCAGTCATCGGGTGGGGTCTGGCGATGGCAATCTTCGGGCTGAGCAGGTCTCTCGGCCTGGCCCTGACCATGCTCGCCCTCGCCGGCCTTGCCGACGTCGTTTCCGCCATCTTCCGGGGCACCATCCTCCAGATGTCCGCCCCCGATGCCCTCCGGGGGCGACTGTCGTCGATGCATCTGGCGGTGGTCGCCGGAGGGCCGAGATTGGGCGATCTCGAGGCGGGGGTCGTGGCCGCCTTGACCTCGATTCGCTTCTCGGTGGTTTCGGGAGGTCTTCTCTGCATCCTCGGAACCCTGGGTATCGCCCGCTGGGCGCCCGACTTCGTCCAGTACCAATACGACCCCGAGGGGCCGGAACCTGTGGGGCCGGGTCTGACGACGCCAGCCACCCCATGAAAGCCTGCTCAGTCGATACCAAAGAGACGAGCCGCGTTACCGCCCGATATCGCCTCCCGATCCTGGTCGGTGAGACCTTCGGTGGCGGTGATGAGGCCGATCGGGTCGGTGTCGCCCATGTCGAAGGGGAAATCGGTCCCCAGCAGCACCCGGTCCACGCCGACGATCTCGACCAGATGACGGAGATAGAGAGGTTGGAACACCATCGTGTCGTAGAAGAGACGCCTCATGTAGGCGCTGGGAGTCTGATCGGGGATCTTGACCCTGGTCTCGGGTCGGACCTCCCAGGTGTGATCGGCTCGGGAGCTGTAGAAGGGGAGATAACCGCCACCATGGAGCAGCACCAACTTGATCCCCGGGTGCTCCTCGAACAGACCACTGAAGATCATCCGGGTGACGGCCACCATCGTCTCCAGCGGGTTGCCGATGCAATTGGTGAGGAAGTAGTTCCCGAAGCGCTGCCCCTCCGGGTAGCCACTCGGATGGAGGAGGACCGGGATGCCCTTGGCCTCGACCGCCGCCCAGAAGGGACGGAAACGTGGCTCGTCGAGGTTGCGGCCGTCGACAGTCCCCCCGATCTGGAGGCCCTTGAAACCGAGCGCGTCGACGGCGCGGTCCATCTCGGCAATCGCCAGGTCGATGTCCTGAAGGGGCACCGTGGCACCCATCGCCACGTACCGGTCGGGATTCGCGGCAACCGCGCCCGCCAGGTTGTCGTTCTGAATCCGGGCCGATTCGGCGGCGGCCGGCCCCGGCGCCCAGTAGTTGTACTCCGAGACGAAGGTGGCAAGGCCCTGGACGTCGACCCCCATCCGGTCCATGTGCTCGATCCGGGCTGTCGGGTTGGTGAGGGCATCGCTGATGCTGGGAAACATCACCTTGTTGTGGTCCTTGGAGTCCTGACCCATGAAGTAGTCATACGGCTCGAACTCGGGTCTTCTTTGTGCGTCAACCGGAGGGCGGCTGGCCGGGGTCGCCAAATGGCAGTGGATGTCGATCGTTTTCATGGAGACCACATTCGTTCGGGGAGAGGTTGCGGCACGATAACGCCGTCGGACCAGGACGGTTGCCACCGATGACCAACCCTGCCGGTGATCGGCCAACAACGAGGGAACACGGATCTGTCGGCGATCGTCGCCCGAGCCACCTGACGATCTATCTCCTGCTGGCAACCGTGGTTCTGGTGCTGGGATTCAACTGGCCGGTCATGGCTACCGGGCTCAAATCCATAACCCCGATCTGGATGAGCGTGTTCAGGGTGACGGGTGCCGCGGTCGTCGTGATCACCGTCGGCGCGGTCAGGGGCAAGATGTCGGTGCCACCCCGGCGGGATCTACCGATCATCGTCTCACTGGCCATCTTTCGTCTGGCGGCGGTGTTCGTGCTGGTGTTCACAGCCCTGCAGCTGGTGCCACCGGGCCGGTCCTCGGTCGTGGTCTGGACCACGAGCCTGTGGACCGTTCCCATTGCGGCCATCTTCCTCGGGGAGCGGATGAGCAGCCGCAGATGGATGGGCCTGAGTCTCGGCATCGCCGGCGTCCTCGTCCTCTTCGAGCCATGGGGTTTCGACTGGAACGAGCCAGGGGTCGCCCTCGGCCATGGCCTCTTGATTCTCGCCGCCATCGTCAACGCGGCGACCGCGGTCCACATTCGCGCTCACCGCTGGACCATCGCCCCAATCGAGGCGATTCCCTGGCAGTTGCTCGGTGCCGCCATCCCCCTGGTGATCCTTGGCTTGATCGTCGAAGGCCCACCGACCATCGATTGGACCCCACAACTGGTGTGGGTGGTCCTCTACCAGGGCATGCTGGCCACCGGGATCGCCTTCTGGGCGCAAATCGTGATCCTGCGCAATCTGTCGGCCGTGTCCACCAACTTGACACTCATGGCGGTCCCGGTGGTCGGGGTGGCATCGTCGGCGATCCTGCTCGGCGAGGTGGTCACCCCCGAGCTCGCCATCGGCCTGGTGTTGGTGATAGTCGGGGTGGCGCTGAATCTCCTCTCCGACCGGGGGGCACGGGCTGAAACCCAGCCGTCGGAGGTGGTCTGACCTTTGTGTCAGCCCTCGTCGGGCGTCTCGAAGGCGTGGATCGAGGTCAGGAGATGCTCATCGAGTGCTTTCACTGCAGCCTCGGCGTCTCGATTCTCGAGTGCTTCCAGAATCTCGGCATGTCCGTGGTTCGCCTCGTCACGAAGCCCCGTCTTGTGCTTGAGGGAAGCCCCGATGTACATCACGGAAGCGTCCTGCAGGTTGCGGATGATTGCGGCGAGGCGGGGGGATGCCGCCGTCTCGTAGACCGCCATGTGAAACACCCGGTTGCGATCGACCCAATCCACCGAGTATGGCTCGTCCAGCATTCCCTGATGTAGCCGACGGAGTCGAACGAGCAATGCGTCACTGACCCTGGGGACAGCCTGTCTCATGGCCAATGGCTCGAGGACCCGGCGAATCTCGTATATGTCGTGAACGTCTTCGGCGCTGAGCTCGGAGACGATGGCGCCGCGGTGTGGATCGAACTGAACGAGTCCTTCGGTGGCCAGATCGCGGAGGGCCTCGCGCACCGGGGTCGTGCTCACATCGAGCATCGCAGCCACCTCCGCCTGGACCAGGCGGCTCCCGCTGGCCAGCTCACCGTTGAGGATCGCTCGACGCAACACGCCGCGCACGAACTCATGAGCGGTCTGGCGTGTAGCCGAGAATCCCTCCTCTGGTGGTGAGATCCGCAGCTCGGGCGTTTGCTCCATCCTGAAATGCTACAAACTCAGACCGAGAGCGGTCGGGCACAGAGTCGAAATAGGCCTGATCGAGATGCCTTTGCTTCGTCCTCTACCATCTGCCCACCCGATTCGAGGAGACCCGTGAAAGCAGTGCGTGTGGTGGAGCCGGGCTCCATCGAGATCACCGATGTCCCCGAGCCGGATGCCCAGGGCGCCGTCCTGGTCCGGGTAGGTCAGGTCGGGATCTGTGGCACCGACACCAAGATCCTGGCGGGAAAGATCCCCGTCGACTATCCCCGAATCATGGGCCATGAGATGGTCGGCGAAGTGGTATCGGCACCTCCTGACTCCCCGTATTCCGCCGGCACTCGGGTTCTGGTCGATCCAGGGGTGGCCTGTGGCTGGTGCAGCTTGTGTCGGGCGGGCAGATTCAACATCTGTGTCAATGGTGGGCTGATGGGGAGAGACGTTGACGGCGTCTTCACGGAGTACGCCGTGGCGCCGGTGAATCGTCTTGTCCCCGTCCCGTCGTCGGTATCCGAAAAGGCCTCAGGCGTACTCCAGGTCCTGGGCACCTGCATCCACGCCGTCAAGACCGTCAACCCGTTTCCCGGGCAGGTTGCAGCCGTCGTCGGGCTGGGCGTTGCCGGGCAATTGATCACCCAGCTCCTGACGCTGACAGGGATGAGCGTGGTTGGGATCACCCGTTCGGAGTGGAAGCGCCAACTCGCCTCGGAGTCGGGGACCCAGGTTGTCGCCGCACCCGATGCCGCCCGAGCGGTGTTGGACGATGTCACCGACGGCAGGGGCCCGGATCTCGTGGTCGAGGCGGTCGGAACCGAAGCCACCCTCGGCGAAGCCATTGAACTGGCCGCCACCGGTGGTGAGGTGCTGGTATACGGGACGCTGACCGGTGGCAACAAAGGTCTCCCCTACTACCAGCTCTATCACAAGGAACTGACCCTCCACAACCCGCGAGCGGCCCTGATCGGCGACTACGCCGATGGTGTTGCCCTCGCCGCCTCCGGGTCACTGAGCCTGGAGCCAATCGTCACCCACGTGTTGGATCTAGATGAGGCAGAGAAGGCCTTCGAATTGGTCCATGACGTCTCGTCACTCAAGGTATTGATGAAGGTCGGGTGAGTCTGGCCGCGCATCCTCGTTAGGGCGGGTCGGGTCCGGTGGTGTAGGTGTGGCCGAGTGGGCTGGTGAGCAGGTAGATGCCGGGTCTGAGTTGTCTGACTTTCCAGCCTCGGTGTTTGATGACGTGGTCGTGACGGCAGAACGGGGCGAGATTGGTGTCGGTGGTGGGCCCGCCTTCTGACCAGGCGTGATTGTGGTCGAGGTCACAGTCGACGGCG
>CAZRID010000063.1:4367-12420 GCA_964600055.1 uncultured Acidimicrobiaceae bacterium | reverse complement strand
TTCGAAGGCGCCGTGGTACTTCCTCGGGCTGCAGGAGCTGTTGTCCTACTTCGACCCACAAATTGCCGGGGTCACGGTCCCGACTATCACCGGGTTGATCGGGTTCATGATGGTGCCCTTTGTCGACAAGAACCCGTCGACCAGGCCCAGCGATCGTAAGTTCGCAATTGCGCTCTATTCGGTGTTCCTCGCTGGTGCCGCCACCTTGACCATCATCGGTGTCCTGTTCCGTGGTCGGGGATTCAACTTCTCCTACCCGTGGAAGGACGGCGTCTTCTTCGACGACCTCAAGGACTGGGTGTTCTTCGAATGACGCTCACCACCATTGCCTTGATCGCAGTCGCTGTGGTCGCCATCCTCGGTGCGGCAGGTGCCTTCGCAGTCGCCTTCCGGCGCTCACAGATTGTGGAGAAGCCAGACCCGTTCATCGGCGTGTCACGGGAGACCAGGGCCGCCGACCGGCAGTTCACCCCGATCGTGGTGGACGCACCCACCGAAGCCCCCGAAGAGGTCGAAGACTTGGTCGAGGAGGTCGAGCCCGAAGATGTGGAGGAGGAGGCCGATGCCGTCGTCGAGATAGTCGAAGCCCAGCGCATCGTCGAGGTCTCTCCCGAGGAAGGAGGCGTCAGCCGCCGCCAGTTCTTCAACCGGGCGATCACTGCGAGCTTTGGCTCCTTCCTGGCTCTTCAAGGCGTCTTCTATCTCGCGTTCTTCTGGCCAAAGCTGACCGGTGGCTTCGGCGCCGACATCGACGCCGGGCCGGTGACGGATCTCCGCCGTCAGGTGTTCACCTCAACCGGCGCGGTGCTTCCATTGTTCATTCCTGAGGCCCGTGCCTATCTGGTCCCCGCCCCAGAAGCGCTCTCCGCGCAGTTCGAGGGGAGCAGTGTCGCCGTCGAAGGGTTGATGGCGCTCTACATGCGTTGCGTCCATCTCGGATGCCGGGTCCCGTGGTGTGCCCCGTCACAGGGCTTCGAGTGCCCCTGTCATGGCTCCAAGTACAACGCGATCGGTGAGTACTTCGGCGGGCCTGCCCCGAGGAACCTGGACCGTTTCGTGATCGAAGTCCGCGGCAACAACCTATGGATCCGCACCGGGTCTCCCATTGAAACCCCGCGGGCTCCAGAGCAGACAGTCGAGTACCCACAGGGACCTAGCTGTATCGGCGCTGTCGCCGCGGCCGAGGCATGACGGCGAATATCATCACGGTCCTGGCTGTTGTCGCCGGAATCGCCTGGCTCGGCATGCTGTTCGTCTCCGCCATTCGCAATCGTGGCGGCGAAGAGGTCGCCCCCAACCTGCGGCCAGGGATCACCGACGAGGAGATCGAGACCCGGCGGCTCGAGGGAGGGCAGAAAGCTGCCATCGTCTTCTCGGCCTTCCTCGCCGTCTCGCTCCCCCTCTACTTCCTCGGTGAGCCACAGCGACAGGAGGGGTTCGTCGACGAGTTCGCCGAGGCCTCGGTGTTACGAGGTGAGCACATCGTCACCGAGTTCGCCTGTTTCAGCTGCCACGGGCCCGAGGGCTCGGGCGGTGTGGCCAACTACGTCGAAAAGCGGTCGGGTGTGACCGTCGCGTGGGCTGCTCCCTCGCTCAACGACGTCTTCTTCAGATACGACGAGGACGAGGTGAACTTCTGGGTCACGTTCGGGCGTGGCAACACTCCGATGCCCGCCTGGGGTCTGCCCGGAGGCGGCCCGCTCAACGAGGAGCAAGTGGTCGACGTGGTCAATTACCTCAAGACAATCCAGGTCACCCAGCCCGAGAACCTCGCCGACGTCGAACCCGGAATCAGCAACGCCCTCACGGCTCTGGCCGGCGCCGACGCCACCGTCGAGGCCGAGATTCTGAAGCAGCGCCAGGTCGGGGCCCAGATCGAGTCTGCACCCGCCGATGCGGCCCTGATCGGGCCCCTCGCCTTGAGCGCAGGTGGGGTGCTCGACGACGCTGCCAGCGGGATCGACACCGATGCCGACGGGCTCTCGGACGCTGCCGAGACAGAGCTCTCGGCGATCTCTCAAGAGGCAGTCTCGAGCTTTCAGATCATGGATCCGATCACCCTCGACCCGGCCGTTCCCGACGCCGACCTCGCCGAGGCGGCACTGGCTGACCTCCAAGCGGCTTCGGAGACGGATCCGATCGTCATCACGAGCATCACGGCAATCGAGACCGCCTTGGAGGAGGGCACAGTCGACCCTGACCTAGGTCTGAGCGCCGGTGCGATCGCCACTCTCGAGGAGATCCGGGCCACGGCAGAGGACGCCGGGATCGATGCCCCGGCTGCGATCGCTGACCTGGCCGACGCCGAGGCCCTGGTGGCCGCATTGGAGGAGGCGGCAGCCGCCGAGGAGCCGGTCGAGGCTGCTGCAGGTCTGGCGACCGAGGCAACCGCAGCCATCGAAGACGGCTCTGATCCCGATGGTGACGGGCTGTCCACCGGAGCCGAGGGTGTCGTCACGACGCAGGTGGCCGCTGCGATCACGGCAACGACGCCGACCCAGGTGACCCTCATCACCCTCGACCCGACGAACCCGGCCTCGGTCGGCGGTGAGCCCGACGCCACCACGGCAGCCAGCTTTGTCGGAAACCTGGAGTCGTTGGCCACCACGCTCACGGTGACCGCCAACAACCAGGCTCCGCTGCGCACAACTGAGGCAAGCGGTCTGGCCTTCCTCGAGCAGTCGCTCGAGCTCAAGGCCTACGCCATCGATTTCGAGGGTGTGGCCGAGGCCATGGGGGCCCCGATCGAGGAGGCCGAGCGCGCCGTGGGGCTCTTCAACTCGAACTGTGCCCGCTGTCACACTGCCGGCTACAGCGCGGGCATGCCCTTCACCCTGGAGGCCGGTTCGGGTGGATTCGGTCCAGCACTGTGGGACGGTCGCCCATTGGTGCAGTTCGGAGAGGCCGTCGATCCTCAAGCCGACGATCTGTTGATCCAGTTCCTGATGAATGGCTCGGAGGCGCAGATCCCGTACGGCCTCAACGGCTTCGGCTCGGGCCGCATGCCTGCCTTCGGCCCCAGTCTGAGCGCCGCCGACATCGATCTGCTTGCCCGCTATCTGAGGGCCGGCAACATGGATGGGACGGAGGGTGTGAATGTTCTTCCGTGAGTTCTTCCGGTCGCTGCTGTCGGCCAACCTCTTCGTCACCGGGATCATCCTCACCCTGGCCGCGGTGCTGCTCTTCTACGGGTCGATCTACCTCTTCAACTTCACCAACCTCGGCAAGCGACTCGGGTTCCTGGTCACCGGTGCTGCGGTCTTCGGATGGCTGACGATCACCTCGATACTGTTCGTGGTCTACGCGCCACGTGGCCCCAAGCCGGACGACATCGAAGGTCTGAATGCCTTCGAGATCAGGATCATCCCGATCACCTACCTGCTGGTTGCGCTGGTCTTGTTCCTGGCGTTCCTCGTGGCCCTGAACCAATACGAAGAAGTGCAGGAGAAATCGAGCGCTGCTTGATGGCGGCCGACTTTGACCTCGGCCACCCTCAGCATTCGCGGATTGAGAGCCCTCGCGGGCTGGCAGCCTCGGTCAAACAGACGCCGGTCGGCCGCAGCTTCCGCCGTGTGGTAAGGCCCTGCCTACAACCTGCTTCCGTAGTAGCTGAGCACCTGTAGCTCCATCGACAGGTCGACCTGTCGCACCGACACGGTTTCGGGGACCTTTACCCGAACCGGGGCGAAGTTGAGGATGGAGTGGATTCCGTGCTCCACCAGTCTCTCCGCCACCTGTTGCGCCGCCACGGCGGGGACGGCGAGGATCGCGATCTCGAAGGTCTTCTCCTGGCAATCTCCGTCCAGCACGTCGAGATGCTGGATCGTGACACTGCCCACCGAGGAGCCGATCTTCTTCGAGTCGGTGTCATAGAGGGCGACCACATCGAACCCGCGTCGGCTCAATCCCCCATAGTTGGCCAGGGCCCGACCCAGGTTCCCTGCGCCGATGATGGCGACCCTTCGCCGTTCGGCGATGCCCAGCTCCTGGCGGATGCGCGCCTTCAGCTCGTTGACCGAGTACCCGATTCCCCTGACGCCGTGGAAGTCGATATGGGACAGGTCCCGCCGGACGTTGGCCGCATTGGCCCCGGCCGCCACCGCCAGCTCGTCTGAGCTGATGACGTCCCGGGAAACGTCGAGGTCCTCCAACAACCGCAGATAACGGGGGAGCCGCACCACAGTCGCCTTTGGGACGTCGTTCACAAGCGGACGATACCGTTGGCTTTATGAGTACCAAGTACCGGGGATAGGGCCACAAGTACCGGGTATCAGGTACCTGTATCTAACCTCAAGACTCAATGTCCTCTCCTTCCGTCCTCGTCGTCGGTGGAGGTCCGGCAGGCTCGGCTGCCGCCTTCTGGCTGGCGCGGGCCGGACACGATGTGACCCTGGTCGAGAAGAAGGAGTACCCCCGGGACAAAACCTGTGGTGACGGTTTGACGCCACGGGCGGTGCTCCAACTCCAGGAGATGGGGTTCGACTTCGATGTGCCCGAATTCCATAAGATCACCGGACTTCGCTCCTACGCCGGTAGCGACCTGATGCTCGAGCTGCCCTGGCCGGAACACTCCCGTTTCCCCAACTGGGGTGGGGTGATGCGCCGTCTTGACCTCGACGGGCAGGTGGCGACCTTGGCCGAGAAGCAAGGGGTCAGGATCATGGAGAAGACTCTGGCCACACCCATCATCGAGGACGGCCTGTTGACCAGGGTGACCCTCGCCCACGATGGGAGCTCGGACACGATGATCCCCGACATCACCGTGATCGCCGATGGCTCAATGAACCGGTTCGGGCGCGATCTGGGCAGCGCCCGCCGTAAGGATTACCCGATGGGTCTCGCGGCTCGGGGTTACTACGCCTCGCCACGGTCGACCGATACCTTCCTCGAGAGCGACCTCGACCTCCGTGACTCGTCCGGTGCGACCATGCCCGGCTACGGGTGGGTGTTCCCCCTCGGTGACGGGACGGTGAACGTCGGCGTCGGCCTACTTTCTACGTTCAAACGGTGGAAGCACGTGAACACCACGAGGATGATGGCCGACTACGCGGCCTCAGCCCCCGGGTATTGGGAACTCAGTGAGGAGTCGAAGCTCACCGATCCGGTCGGGGGCAAGCTGACCATGGCCTTCTCCAAAGGCCCGTTGGTCGGGGCCAATTGGATCACCATCGGTGACGCCGCCGGGGCCATAAACCCCTGGAACGGCGAGGGGATCTCCTATGCCTACGAGACAGGGCGGATCGCTGCCGATCACATCGAGCAGGCACTTGGCACTGGAGATTTTGGCCTTTTGCGCCGATACCCACAGCATCTCGAAGATGAGTACGGGCTCTATTACAAGATGGCCCGGATCTTCGTGAAGTTGATCGGAAACCCGACGGTGATGCGGACCCTGGCCCACACCGGGCTGCACAGCCGTTCGCTGATGGAATGGACTTTGAAAGTAATGGCGAACCTGCTCGACGAAGACGACAAACACATGGGTGAGCGGACTTACGACGCACTGGCTGCGCTTGTTCGGACACTTCCGACGAAGTGAAACCCGAGCTACTCGTTTTTGATGTCAATGAGACACTCCTCGACCTTTCGCCTCTGAAGATCGACTTCGAAGACGTTTTCGGAAAATCGGCGCCGATGGGCGAGTGGTTCGCGCGCATGCTGCACGGGGCCCTGGTCGCCAACCAGCTCGACGAGTATCGGGCCTTTGGAGTGATCGGGGTCGAGGCGCTGATGCTGGTGGCCGAGAGGCACGGGGTCGAGCTTGACGAGGCGACCGCCACCGAGGTGGTGACCCGTCTCGCCATCCTCCCCGCCCACCTCGATGTGATCCCCGCATTCGAGCGTCTTTTGGACGCCGGCTTCCGCACCGCGGCGTTGACCAACGGCAGTACCAAGGCGGCCAACGTCCAGATCGAGAACGCCGGATTGCACACCTTCATCCAGCGTGTGATCTCGGTCGAGGAGGTCGGTCGTTTCAAACCCGACCCGGCCACATACCGCCACGCAGCCCAGGTGATGGACGTCCATGTCTCGCAATCGATGGTGATCGCCTCCCACGACTGGGACGTGGCGGGGGCCATGAAAGCCGGTGCACAGGGGGCTTTCTTGAAACGTCCTGGGTCGCTGTGGAGCCTGCCCAGCGCCATGCCCGACCTCGTCGCTTCGGATCTCAGGGAGATCGCCGACCAGCTCATCGCGGGGTAGGTTCCCTTCCGTGACGAACGCGACAGACACCGAGCGCATCGGCGCCCTCGCCGGCATCGGAAACACTCCGCTGATCAAGCTGTCCAGGATGGTTGGCCCCCACCAGGCGGAGGTCTGGGTGAAGTTGGAGGCGGCAAACCCGACCGGCTCGTACAAGGACCGGATGGCCCTGGCCATGATCGAAGGGGCTGAGCGACGTGGAGTGCTCGCACCCGGACAGACCGTTGTCGAGTACACCGGTGGCTCGACGGGCAGCTCTCTCGCCTTTGTCTGCGCCCTGAAGGGCTACCCGCTGCGCATCGTCACCTCCGACGCCTTCTCCGCCGAGAAGCTGCGGACCATGGCCGTCTTCGGGGCCGGGTTGGAGATCATCGAAAGCCCGGGTGGCATCCATCCCGACCTGATCCGGTCCATGATGCGACGGGCGGCGGAGATCGTCGAGGAGATCGGTGGTTATGCCACAGACCAGTTCAACAACCGGGATGCCATCGACGGCTACCGGATGATCGGCAAGGAGGTCGTCCTCCAACTCGGTGAGCCCGTCGACGCCTTCTGCGCCTACATCGGTGTCGGAGGCTGCTTCATTGGCTCGACCAGCGCCATCCGCGAGCGCTGGCCCAAGGCCCAGCGGGTCATCATCGAGCCAGAGGAGTCCGCAGTTGTCTCCGGGCACCCGGCGGGGACGCACCGTATCGAGGGTGGCGGCGTCGGCTTCGTGCCTCCTCTGATCACCGATGACAACTACGACCGTGTGGAGACGGTGAGCACCGAGCAGGCGATGGCCACGGCCAGGGAGATGGCCGTGACCGAAGGGGTGTGGACTGGTCCCTCCGGTGGGGCGAATGTCCGGGTTGCGATTCGTCTCGCGTCTGAGCTCGGGCCGGGCCACCGCGTGGTGACGGTGCAGCCCGACTCCGGTCTCAAGTATCTGGCGGGGTCGCTGTACGCCTGACCGCTAGAGGTGGGGAGCAACCTCCTCGGCCAGTTGCTGCATCAACTCCACCTGGTCCTCGTATTCGAGGGTGGCGAAGTGGCTGCGTGCGACGAACTCGACCGGCACGCCTGCCTGTTCCCGGATGTCGAGCAGGGTAGACACGATCTCGTCACTCGACCCGGCCAGGGTGAAGCGGCCGTGAAGACTGGCCCGTCGCTCCTCGGTCAGATCTGGAGCAGAGGGCGGTGGCCCGGACCGGCCGGCCGATGCCTCCATGTCGGAGTACTTCCAGGTCATGTGCCACACGTCGTCGATGTAACGCACCCAGGCGGCGTGGGCGTTGGGACCGGGCAGGATCACCGAGTAATGGATGATGCGCAGCTCGGATGGGTCTCGCCCGATCCGCTCACACTCCTCGCGTAGCCACTCGAGCTGCTGTAGAAATTTGTCCGGTCGGACATTGGAGAAAATCCCGTCGGCGAGACGGGCGGCACGCCGGATGGCGGCCTCGGCCCCGCCCCCGATCAGGATCGGGATCGGAGACGAAGGGGTGGGACGCACCGCAAGCTCAGGCAACTTATAGACCGAGCCCTGGTGGTGGAACGGCTCGCCTGCCCACGACTGGTGGAGGATGGTGAGGGTCTCTTCCATCGCCTGTCCCCGTTTGGTGGTGTCGGCTCCAAGACCTTCGAACTCGACCTCGCTCCATCCCAGGCCGAGGCCCAGGGTGAATCGCCCCCCGCTGAGCAGGCTCACCGTGGCTGAGTCCTCGGCCAGCCGTAGCGGATGATGGAGTGGGGCGAGGATGACGCCGGTTCCGATCTCGATGTTCGAGGTGGCAGTGGCTATGGCTGCGCTGACCACTGCCAGCGACGGCATGTATCCGTCATCGACGAAGTGGTGTTCGGTGGTCCA
>CAZRID010000063.1:0-4267 GCA_964600055.1 uncultured Acidimicrobiaceae bacterium | reverse complement strand
CCACTGCCAGCGACGGCATGTATCCGTCATCGACGAAGTGGTGTTCGGTGGTCCAGATCGAGGAGAGACCGAGCCGCTCCGCCTCGACCGCCAGCCGGATGGTTTCGTCGTAAGTGCGTGACCAGTCGGTCTCGCCGGGACGAAGCTGGGCACTGAGTAGTCCGAAGCCGAGACTCATTTGGGGTTGATTCCTGTCATCCGACGGAGCCTAAAGGGGATACCGGTGTGGGCTTGACCGGGTCAGCCGGTTTGGGTCGGGTCGGTGACGTGCCCCATGAACAGGATCGCGCCTGAGCCGCGATCGCGGATGATGTAGAAGAAGGGACGGTCGATGATCACGGTCGGACCGTGCGACGCGGCAATGGCGAGGTCGGTCGCGGCGCCGGCCGTAGTACCGGTCTCGTCGACGTCGATTCTCGCAACGTGCGATATGGAATCGATGAAGTAGCCATCCTCCCCGCCCTCGATCATCGCACTGAAGTCGTAGTCGGTTGGCAGGCCTATCGCGTGGAGGGGATCCAGCGCCTCGACGTTGGTCTTGGTCGACCAGATCGGCATCGTCAGATGGATCCCGCTCTCGACGAGGCCGTCAGTGACCTCCTGGAGCCGTGCGGCGGTGAGGTCGGCCTCGAAACCGGCGAGGTCATTGGGCTGGATGACCACAAGGCTGAGGTTGCCCCCGACATAGGGAAGCTCAACGGCCATGAAGTCTTCTCCGAGATTCAAAGGGAGGTACTCGTCATGAGCCATCATTTCGACGTCGACGACGTCGCCGGTGGCCGTCGTGAATGAGGCGGGATCGTCGAGCCGATGGAACTGCACGGCCCACGACGCTTTCAGATACATGGCGTTGGCAAGCACGACGACGGTTTCCAGCGAGTAGCCATCCGTGAGCTCCTCGATGAAGCCATGCGTCGTGTCTGCCACCCAGTCATTTACCGCGGTGACGACGTCCTCGGGCGCACCCATGAAGTCGACGGCGGTGACGGGTGTGCCGTAGGAGCCGACCGCAATGTCGAGAAACTCGTCGCGCAGGTCGAGCCCGTTCTGAACGAAGATCTTGTTGGCGGTGGCCAGTTCGAGCCCATCACCGGCGCGACCCTCGAGAATCAGATCGATGGCGTTCACTGCCGGATGCAGCTCTTCACGGTCGACTGCTGCGACTCCGAGAAGCTCGGCGAAACCATCGGTGGTCGCTCCGTTCGTGCCTGCCATCGTGAGGAGCAGGGCGGTACTGAGGCTGTAATTGCCAATGACGGCATTTTCGCTTGGTTGGCCGATGGCCGACTTGAAGAAGCGGGTGGCGAATTCGTTGGTGCCCGCAACTACAGCATTGACGGCCTCACCATTGGCGCCCGGAGAGGTGTTCCGCTCGGTCACGTCGGCGATCAGATCGACACCCACACCCTGTACTGGCTGCTGTGTGGGTACGGTTTGCTCGGTGTCGGGCGGCTCGAGGGGCTGTTCCCCATCTTGCGCGATGTCGGTGCTGCAGGCCGACAGGGTCAGCACCCAGACGAGAACGAGTGGCCAAAGACGAGACATCGGCGTCATCCTCTCTTAGACGTGCGTACGAAGCGGTCGGTTCCCACATTGCGCGTCGCTCATGGAGGATCGTGGCCCGGTTTTCCTGAGAGGTGCGCCAGGGTGTGGTGATACCGGCAGAGAAGTCTCAGGTTGGACGGCTCGGTTCGGCCTCCGTCGGTCCAGTGCTGGATGTGATGAATGTCACACCAGCGCGGGTCGCGGTCACAGCCCTCCCAGGTGCAATGGCGGTCCCTGGCGATGACGGCCCGCCTCACGGCGGCGGGGATCACCCGGGTCCGTCTCCCTACGTCGATGATCTCGGACCCAGGACCGAACACGATCCGACTCACCGAACAGTCACAGGCAAGCTGTCGTAGTTCATCGACGTTGAGCACCTGGCCGTTCTCGGTCTCATGCGTCCCTCCCGCACAGCCTTGTAGGGCGGGGATGTCGCAGAGAACATTGATGTGAGGCTTCTCGCCACCAACTACCGGAGTGTCGGCACGGTCGAGGAAGCTGCGAGCCAGATCCTCGAGAGCGTCGTGTCTGCGCTGGCGAGGCGTGCGGTCATCGAGGGGATCGGGTGGTGGCATGAGGGCGTCCAGGGCGCCGATAAGAGCCTGTCCAGCTACCGGCATCATCCACCCGTCGACCCTGACCATCCCGCCGAGAGTGGTCGACGTGGAGACTCCCCTGAGATCCTGTTGCTCGGCTGCCGCCGTGGTCGTGCTCGGCCCATCGACCGACTGTCGCCAGTACCCAAGAAGACGGCGGGTGTCGGCGTGGGACAGGTCCTCGGCCGCCTCGATCAGAGTGGTCTCGGCGGCGGAGAACTCGTCCGGGACTGCCGCAGCAGTTTCCAGAAAACGGTGGGCCTGATCGGTGGAGATTCTGGTGCCAAGCCACGCCCTAAAAACTCGAGGGGCGATGCGCATCGCGTGGGCCGCTCCGACCAGGCGATGGGCCCTGCCGGCGGCCATCCGGCAGCGGTGCTTGAGAAAGGCGGTCATCGAGGGATACCCATGGGCCCGGTGCCCACCCTTGCGGTCGAACACCTCGATCCGGTCGACCCTGATCGCCTCGATCAGACCGCTCACCACCTCCAACTCGACCAGGTCATCGGCGAGCTGGTCGATGTGGAGATCGTCGGCGTCTTCGACGATCCACTCCTCCAACGCTGATCTGAGAGAGCTCATATCCACCCACCGAACATATGTTCGCTACGCTACAGAGCGCCACTGACAGATTCCAGAGGGTTGTCGGCTCAAGGCCAGAATCTCTTTCTCTTTCGCCGGTGCGTCCCGTCACTGGGTCCAATGCGGGAATCCAACGCTCACATCCACACCGGGAGACCAATGCACGATCGGCTCGCCCTCCGGTTCCGGGAGACCGGTCGCCGGCACCAGATCGTCCCGCCACTCGCGGACCCGTGCCCGATGCAGGGCCCACCGGAGATGCTCCGCTCTAGCAAGCAGGAGACGACGACCCCAGGTCCCGAACAGAGTCCATCGGGCGGTCAGATAGTGGTCGAAGTCGTCGAGCTCCTCGGCTCGGTATTGCTCGCCGACTTCGATCTCGACCTGGGACACGGCGCCGCGTGGCCCGGGCCACCGACGTCGGGCGGTGTAAGTGAAGACCTCGCCCACACTCTCCACCGTCATCTCGGACCAGAAGTAGGGCACCCGGTAGGTGGCGCGTGCGGTCACGACCGCACTGAGGCTGCCCGCATCCAGCGAGAAGAACCACACCCCGGGAAGACCGTTCGAATCACGGACATAGGTTCGCACGTTGGTCTCCGGGAACTCGAAGAGCGGACGTGCCTGCTCTCGGGGAAGACTCACGTGCATCACGAACGGGACCAAACCCACCCAGGCTCTGTCGTCATAGGTTTCAATTGTGAGACCTGCAGGCAGGAGGTCTTGGACCACAGCCGGGTCGTATGGCCAATGAAGAAAGGTGAGCGAGTCCCATCGATGACGCATCGCTACCCGATCCACTCGATGCGGGCAGTCCGGCGAGTAGGCACCGGATGACGGTTGCCTACTCGTCACCAATCCATCTTGGGACGGGTCACTTGGATCACGGTAACCACTCGACCGATGAGTTCTGCCCCGGCGTCTGGTCAAAGCTATGACGCACCAAAGGAGGTCGTGATGAGAAAGCTGGTTGTTGTCGAGGGCCTGTCGCTGGACGGGGTGATGCAGGCGCCCGGTCATCCCGACGAGGATCGGAGTGGTGGCTTTGAACACGGTGGTTGGCAAATGCCGTACTTCGATGAAGCCACTGGAGCCGAGATCGCCAAGTCGATGGCCGAGACGGACGCTTTCCTGTTCGGGCGGACGACGTACGAGATCATGGCCGCCTTTTGGCCCAATGCCCCCGAAGGTGACATGTTCGCCGACGCCTTGAACGGGATGGCCAAGTACGTGGCATCGACGACCCTGGAAGAGCCACTGGAGTGGAAGAACTCGACGCTTTTGGAGGGTGACATCCCAGATGCGGTTTCCGCGCTCAAGGCAGAGCCGGGGAAGAACATCGTCGTCCTTGGGAGCGGGGTGCTGGCACGAACCCTGATGGAGAACGATCTGGTCGACGAGTACTCGCTCACCTTTTATCCACTCGTGCTGGGCACCGGCAAGCGCCTGTTCGACGGCCCGGGCCCGAGGACCCAATTGCACTTGGAGGACTCGAGGACGTCCTCGACCGGTGCCATCTGGGCCAGTTACGTGCCCGAAGGACG
>CAZRID010000062.1:5011-12504 GCA_964600055.1 uncultured Acidimicrobiaceae bacterium | reverse complement strand
CCCGCCAGCACATTGGTGATGACCTTGGAGCGGTGGACCAGGTTGAAATGCTGGAACACCATCCCGATGCGGCGTCTGATCCGCCGCAGATCCTCCTGGGAGGCGGCGGTGACATCCTCGCCGTTCCAGATGATCCGGCCCTCGGTGGGGTCGATGAGCCGGTTTATACAGCGGAGCAGGGTCGACTTGCCCGAACCGGATAGCCCGATGATGGCCAGGAACTGGCCGTCTGGGACCTCGAAGGAGACGTCCTTCAGGGCAACGGTCCCGTCGTCGTACACCTTGGTCAGGTGCTCTACCTGAAGCATGCTCCTCCGAGTGGTCGAAGTGGGAGACGAGGTTGCCTCGTCTCCCACTTCAAACTTGTTGCCTACAGGTCTTCCAGATCGATCCCGGCTGTCTCGACGACCGTGCGCAGCGCGTCGTACTCGGCATCGGTGGCGGGCTCGATTCCAGTCCACCCGTAGAAGTCCTGATCACCAATGGACGAGTTCCATGCGCAGTTCTCATCGGTCTCACACTCAGCGGCGAGGGCCACCAGAGCCTCTTCGATCTGCGCCCGCAGATCGGCGGGGAAGTCGGGCCCGAACGACAGCGTGTCGTTGGGGATCTCCGGCGAGATGGTGAGGATCTTCACCTGTTGCATGATGTCCGGGGCGTCGGTGACGGCAGCGGCTCGTGCGTCGAGCACGCGGTACTCCTGGTTGGGACCGCAATAGAGGTCACCCTCTGCATCGGGGGCGCAGGAGTCGATGAGCTCGTCGGGGATCTCCGGCGGATCGCCGATGACCCACTCGCCGTCGGTGATCAGCGGCGGGCTGAAGAATGTGGTGGCGAAGTCGGCATCACCCCGGTAAACGGCCAGAGCCGCATTGGGGTGGCCGCCGGTCTCCACGGTCTCGCCTGGTGTGACCCCGGCATCGTTGAGCATCACCAGTGGGACCAGGTACCCGGACCCGGATCCCAGGTCGGGGATTGCCCATGTCAGGCCCTCGAGATCCTCGAGGCCGGCGATGTCGCTGTCACGGGGAACCAGCACCTGTGCCCAGTAGACACCGAATCCGAAGCGCACCGCCTTGAACGCAACGTCGACACCACAAAGGTTTGCTGCCAGCACGTAGCCGAAACCGGGGATGAACCCCATGGTGTCTGCCGGTGCGGCGCACATCTCCTCGATGGTGGCGGCGTATGAGGTGGGGATGCTGACCTCGAAGCTGAGACCGGTCGCCTCTTCCAAAGCCTGGTCCATCACGTCTCCGCCGGCGACCATGACCTGTGCGTCCACCGATGGTACAAACAAGACCTGCACGGGTCGTTCCGATGACCCCAACTCGGCCTCGCCAGCGGTGGTCGTCGTTTCTTCCGCCGCGGCTGTCGTAGTCGTCTCCTCGGTTGCCGCGGTCGTGGTCGTTGCGTCTCCACCGTCGCCGCCACCACAGGCGGCCACGACAAGGGCGATCACCACCAGACAAGCCCAAAGGGCTCTTCTGTTCATCTTCTCTCCTATTTCTCCCAGTGTTCGCGATGAGCCCCGGATCGCGAGTGGCGACCCTAGTGGCCGGTCTTCACCTCATTCCAACCGCTTGACCAGGGCGCGAAATTCGTCGAAGTCCCGGATGTCGATCGCTCCGGGCAGTGGCGCGTTCCATGGGCGGACATAGCGACAAACCACCCGGTCCGGCCGGTGTCGGAGCAGACCGGGGAGTATGTGTGGCCCGTCGTCGAGATAGACATCGCAGTCGACCCGCCATTTGTCCTCGAGGATATGGATCTCGGAGGCTGGGATCTGGTGAGCCGCTATCCACTGGTGGGTGTCGTCAACGGCGAATCGGGGCTTCATGGTCACGATGACGATCTCGTGCCCTTCGGCATCGAGGTCCTGCAGGGCCTTCACCGCGCCGGGGAACGTCTCGAGATGCCAGAACAGTGAGCGGCCGTCGAGATTCGACGTCCAGCGCCAGAAGGCGGCCATGTCCTCGAAGTGGGTAATCGAGGTGAGCCCATCCCAGGCGGTGGCGTCCTCCACCTTCAGGTACGTCCCGAAGTCGCGGTTGTAGAAGTCGATCCAGCCCTTGGTGAAGTTGGCGACTACCCCGTCGAGGTCGATCCCCAGTCTCATCCGCCGTCTCCTCTCATGGCCGCGACGATAAAAGCGCTCGACGCTCGACGCTCGACGCCCGACGCTAGGGACGAAGTCCCCCGCTCGGCCTCATTTTTCTTTCGGAGCCGATCTCGACCGATGGCCCGCGATCGGCGCGAAACGGTGGTTACACCACCTGGACCCAGGCCAGGACTTCAGGCATCCGTCGTCGTAGGAGACGACTGGCGATGAACAGCGAGATGCCGTAGAAGAGCACGCCCCACGCGATGGCGGCCAGCGCGGCGATCCAGGGCGCCAGTACCTGGCCGAAGTCCACGGTCAGGACCACCACCGACGCCGGCGGTACGAGCAGCAGTCCGATTGCGAAGAACGAGACGGTCTGGCTGATGATGGCGAGACATCCTTGTTCCGTTGACTGGGCGAACACATCGGTCCCCTCCCTGGGCAGTCGCAGGGGTGTCAGTACGGAGACCAAGTTGCCCACCGCCAGTTGACAGCCAATGGCGGCGACGGTCAGAGGGATGACCAGCCAGATCCAGGTCCATTGTCCGGTGAAAGCAGCGAGGCCGATTGTTAGCAGTGTTGTTTCGATCGAAAGGGCAGTGGCGACCGCAAGGTTCTTGCCGAGGAGTATCTGATGGGGCTTGGCGGGTAGCACAAAGAGATAACTGGCAGCGTTGCGCTCCCAGCCGAAGAGGTTGAGCGCGATAGGCAGACCGACGAACAGGACGAGTATCGGCGCCACCAGCGGCGCCCACTCCCGATCCCTGATGTCGAAGAAACCAGTTGCATTCACTACGGCGCCGCCGACAGCGAGCCCTACGAAGATCACTGTGCCGGTCCACACCAGACGTTGTCGGGGGTCCCGCACATAGAATCGCAATTCCTTCCGGGCCATCGTTGGGATCACGCCCCAGGCACCGGTGGCCATCCCATCCCTACGGGCACGGGATGCGGGTTTGCTCTGCTGTGCCGGGGTGGTGAGAAGCCACCCGAGAAGTCTCCGCCACAACGATGCCAGCACCAGGAGGCCGATGACGGCGACTGCGAAGGCGAGCCCGGCCGGCACCACGTCCCCGGCCGAGGCGTCGATCATCGCCTTCTGCGCGGCGACGGGCGGGATCAACGGCCACCAGTCGATGATGGGGTGCGAGAGCACCGCATCGGCCATCCCAATCTCGGCGATCGTGCGGCTGACCGAGCGGTAGACGAAGAACGAGCCGGCGGCCAGCCCGAGCACGAGAAAGGTGGCGATGTCGCGCCCGCGACGAGTACGAAGAATCCCTGAGATCGTCGCCGAGAAGAGCTGGCTACCAATTGCCAGGAGGCCGATATATACGAAGGCGGCGGGTAGCGCCATCCACCACCCTCCGTCCACGGCCAGAGTGTTGGAACCCATCAACAGGAGTGGCACGACGGTGGAGGGAGCCACAAGACTGGCGGCCGCCAGGCCTGCCACCATCCGGTTCGGGGTGATCGGCAATGTGGCCAGCTGTTGTGGGTCGAGGTTCTCGTCGAGTGGAAAGATGATGACCGGAAGGGTCACCCAAACCAGAAAGAGGAAGAGCGCGGTCCAGGCCAGGTAGCCGGGCAGGGCGGCGGGATTGGTGTCGCGGAGCAAACTCGCTGTTTCGTAATGAGATCGTGCGAGCCAGACACCGGTCCAGGTAAGGAGAGCGATGGCGACCGGGAGACCGATCCGTCGCTGGAGGTCGCTCCGGAAACCGTTCCAGGTGAGTCGGGCCTTGAGGCCGACTAGGAGGCGTACCACGACGAGTCCGGTGTGCGGCCACCCACCGCGGCGATGAATGCGTCCTCGACGTTGTCGACACCCATCATCCGGCACAAGCCCCCTGGTGTCTCCTCGATGGTGAGTTTGCCGGCGACCATGATCCCGATTCGGGTGCACAGCTTTTCGACGAGATGCATCTCGTGAGAGGAGAAGACGATCGTGGTGCCGCCCTGTGCCGCCTGTTGCAGCAGGCTCCGGATCAGCCGGGCGGAGACGGCATCGACTCCTTCGAAGGGCTCGTCGAGGAAGAGCACCGGCGGTCGATGGATTATGGCGGCGCCGAGAGCCACCTTCTTGCGCATTCCTCGTGAGTAGTCCCCGATCAGCTTCGAACCGGCATCTTCGAGATCGAGAAGGTCGAGCAGCTCGTTGCGGCGACGGCTCGCCTCCTCCCGCTCCAGGCCATGCATCGCTGCGGTGAAATCGAGAAGCTCTGCCCCGGTGAGCCGCTCGTAGAGGTTGAACTCCTCGGGGAGGACTCCGATACGCGACTTGACCTCGGTCGGGCTCTCCCAAGTGTTGAACTCACCAATTCCAACGGTGCCCTGATTGGGGCGGAGCAAGCCGACGATCGTCTTGATCGTGGTCGTCTTCCCGGCACCGTTCTGACCGAGCAGGCCGTAGAACTCCCCGGTCTGGATCGACAGGTCGACATGATCGACTGCCATGGTCTTTCCGAACTTTCGCACCAGTCCCCTGGCCCAGATTGCAGGTGGAGTCTCTGCGGCGTCGATCAGAGGCTCGTCGATGAGCGGTTGAGTCACGTGGGCAAGTATCGACTGTTCGATCCCGTAAATGAATTGGAAACCGTCGGACGTTGTGCGTTTTGAGTTGTGCGAGATGCAGAACGACAACGCATTACGCAGGACGGGCTCAGCCAGTACCGTAGGAACCCAGTGGAGTACCAGGCCTTATACCGCAAGTATCGGCCCCAGACGTTCGATGACGTGATCGGTCAGGCCCATGTCACCACGACTCTCGCCCGTGAGGTCGCTGACGGAAGGGTCGCGCACGCCTATCTGTTCACCGGCCCCCGAGGCACCGGCAAGACGACCACCGCCCGGATCCTCGCCAAGGCCCTCAACTGCGTGAACCGGGCACCCAACGGCTCACCCTGCAACGTGTGTGGCAGCTGCATTGCCATCACCGAGGGATCGTCCCTTGACGTCCTCGAGCTCGACGCCGCCTCGCACAACTCGGTCGATGACATAAGAGACATCAAAGTCAGTGTGACCACAGTCGCCTCGTCGGCGACTTCGAAGCGGGTGTTTGTCCTCGATGAGGCCCACATGCTGTCAAAGGCGGCGGGCAACGCACTCCTCAAGACGCTGGAAGAGCCACCCGAGCACGTCTACTTCGTCCTGGCCACAACCGAGCCCTACAAGCTGCTGGACACCATCCGCTCGAGGAGCCAGCGATTCGATTTCCATCCGGTTCCGGTCGAGGAGCTCGCAGGCCATCTCAGCGTCATCGCCGATCGCGAGAGCTACAAGACCGATCCTCCCGCCTTGATCGCAATTGCCCGCCATGCCGGAGGCTCGGTCCGCGACTCGCTGTCGCTGTTGGAGCAGGTGTCCGCCTTGGGGGCTGGCTCTGTTGACGTGGCCGGGGTAAGACGGGCACTGGGCCTGGCCGACTCAGAGGCTTTCATGCGACTGGTCGACGCCGTCGCATCACAGGACGCCAAGGCCGCACTCGAGCTGGTGGCGGAGTTGGCCGCCGATGGGGTCGACCTGAGGAGATTCGTGGCCGAGTCGGTGTCCTTCTTCAGGGGCGCCTTCCTCGCTCATTATGCACCCAACCTCGCCGAGATCGCCGACGAGCCGGCGGAGGTGTACGAGGCGTGGCGAAAGGCAGCCCAGATCGTTCCGGCAGGTGATGTGCTCCGAGCAGTTGATCTTCTCGGCGAGGCACTGGTCCGGCTACGCGAAGGCCGTGAGGAGCGTCTCATGACCGAGCTGGCTTTGATCAAGCTCACCCGACCGGAGACTGCCAGCGATACCGAAGCATTGCTCTCACGCGTGGAGCGCATCGAGAGACGTCTCGGCAAACCGGAGCCGGTGCCACCTGTCGGCGCCACCGCATCGGCCTCCGCATCATCTGCATCAGATCCTGCACCTGCACCTGCAACCGCCGTTGAGCCGACACCAGTGCCGCAGCTTGCTGTCCCGTCCGAGAACGGGGAACCGCTCCAGCTCGAGGAGCCGTCGGCTCGGCCAGCCTCTGCGGCCTCTCAGATCGATGTCTCGTTCGACCAGCTGCAGAAGGTATGGCCCGGTCTCTTCGGGTCATTGCGCGACGTGCTCGGTGCGCGGAGATGGGCATTCTTCCGTGAGGCAGTGCCCGCCTCGGTCGATGGCGATGTCATCGTCCTCGAAGTCGCTCACGACTTTCATCTCCAGTCGCTTCAAGAGGACGATGCCGTAGCCGCCATCGTCGCCACCCGTGCCGGCGACCTGCTCGGTGGGCCGGTGCGGGTGAGGTTCGGGCTTCGCGCCGGCGCCGACGGCGAAGAAGAGCAGACCATCGACATGAGCCAGCTCGAGGATCGGCCCGAGGTCTCAACCGATCCAACAACGCTGCTTGCCACCGAGCTGGGTGCTGAGGTGGTGGAGGAATAGAGAGGTAGCAGTTGTCCCCCCGCTGCGCAGGAGGGCAACTACCGTGGGGCCGCGATGGCCAAACAACCGGACATGCGTCAAGTCATGGCTCAGGCACAGAAGATGCAGGAGCAGTTGGCTGCGGCTCAAGAGGAGTTGGCCACGAGGACGTTCGAGGGCTCGGCAGGTGGTGGGATGGTCACAGCGACCGTGACCGGTGCCCAGCAGCTTGTCTCCATCTCGATCGCACCCGAGGTGATCGACCCCGAGGACGCCGAGATGCTCGAGGATCTCGTCGTTGCCGCGGTCCGGCAGGCATTCGAGGCGGCGTCGAATGCGGCCTCGGACCAGCTCGGAGGGCTAACCGGAGGTCTCGACCTCGGCGGCTTGCTCGGTTGATGTTCGAAGGGCCGGTGCAGCGTCTCATCGACGAGATGTCTCGTCTGCCCGGGATAGGGCAGAAAACGGCGCAACGGCTGGCCTTTCACATCCTTAGCGTCGAGGAGACCGACGCCCGGCGGCTGGCTACGGCGATCACCGACATGAGGGATCAGGTCACCCTGTGCGAGCGCTGTTACAACGTGGCCGCCGGCGAGCAATGCGCCATCTGTCGTGACACACGCCGGGATTTCTCTGTTGTCTGCGTCGTGGAACGCCCCCAGGACATCATCGTGGTCGAGCGCACCCAGGAGTTCAGGGGCCGCTATCACGTACTGGGGGGTTCCCTGTCGCCCATCAACGGTGTTGGCCCGGGACAGCTGCGTCTCGAAGAGCTGAAGATCCGTCTCGAGCCCGAGGGAGTCAAGGAGTTGATAGTCGCCACCAACCCGACCATCGAGGGCGATGCCACGGCGATGTACATCGCCCGGGAGTTCAAGCCTTTCGGTGTCCGGGTCACTCGTCTCGCCTCGGGGCTGCCGGTGGGCGGCGATCTCGACTACGCCGACGAGCTGACCATTGGCCGGGCCCTGACCGGCCGAATGGAGCTGTAAATGATTGC
>CAZRID010000062.1:0-4911 GCA_964600055.1 uncultured Acidimicrobiaceae bacterium | reverse complement strand
CTCGCGTTTCTCCCCCCGAAGGGGGGAGTACCCCGTAGGGGGGAGGGGGGATCTGAGAGACGCGGCTCCTCTTGCCGCAACCTCGCATAACCTCACACCGTGACTCCCCTTCACATTGTGTGGGATTGGAACGGGACCCTGCTCGACGATCTCGAGATCGTCGTCGAGTCGCTCAACGTTGGGACCGCAGAGTTCGGGGTGAACCCGATCGACGCCGACGGGTACCGGGACCACTTCACGAGACCGGTCCGCGCCTTCTACGACTCGCTGTTCGGGCGCCCGGTCTCCGACATGGAGTGGGCCTATTTGAACAAAACCTTCCACGATGAGTACTACGAGCGAGTGCACCGCGCACCCTTGACGGTGGGCGCGGTCGACGCGGTCGACAGGGTGAGCTCACTGGGCTGGTCCCAATCACTGCTGTCCATGTCGATCCACGACCAGTTGCTCACTGCGGTGATGTCGAGAGGGATCGCCGATCACTTCACTCTGATCGATGGGCTGACAGTTCCTACCGGGGGTCTCAAATCCGAGCATCTCGAGACTCACCTCGACTCTTTGGGTCACGAACCGGGGGGAGTCGTGTTGATCGGGGACACGCCGGACGACGCGGTGGCGGCGAGACAGGTTGGTGCCGAAGTCATCCTCTTCGACGGAGGCTCGCATCACCTCCCGACCCTGAAGGCAATGGGAGCGCCGGTGGCTCACACTCTCGACGAGGCGATCGATCTGGCATCGAGCGTCGCCGAGGGCGGGACGTTGGCGGCGATCGGGTGAGCAGTCGTCTCCGCCGTGTCGTGGCGATGGTCACCGCCTCGGTGGCCGTGCTCGGCCTGGGGTTCGTGGTGGCGGTGGCCGCAGGGTCCTTGCCCGGGTCCAATGGGAACGAACCGCTGTTCGACATGGACTTCAGGGCGGACCTCAACCTCTCTCCCGTCTTGGCGTGGATTCTGGTGGTTCTCGCCCTGGCGGGAGCCGTGCTGTTTGCCCTCGGGTTGAGCGGGGCCAAGCCACGGGAGGAGTCCAGGAGGCGAAACATCCTGGGCGTGTTGGTCGGCCTCATCGTCTTCATCGCGATCTTCCGGTGGGTGCGCCCGGCGGTGGAGGGGCTGCTCGAAGAGGGCGCAACGGCCGCCGACTCGGCTACCGATGCGATTGCCGATGGACGGGCCGGCACAGGTAGCGGTTGGCTGTTCAGCTTGCTCTTGGCCGCCGTGCTGGCGGCGACCTTGACCAGGATCGGGCTGTCGATAAAGAGCGCGGGATCTCCGTTCGAGACAGACGTTGTGGCTGATGTCGCTGAGCAACATGCCCCCGGGCCGGTGGCTCCTCCTGTTGCCCGCTCCCTCGGAACTGATCCGAGGTCGCGAATTCTCAACGCCTACCAGGAGTTCGAGTCGGGGTTGGTTGCGGCGGGTCAACCCCGAGCCGAGACCGAAACAACAGGTAGGCACGCCCTCAGGGCAAGTGGGCAGCTCGGTCTTGATCCTGAACTCGTGGACTACCTGGTCGAGCATCATGCGGCGGCTCGATATGGAAGCTCGGAGCCGGCCGAGTCGGATGCCGAATCGGCCGAGCAGTCCTCGCGCACGATGCAAGAACGGATGATCGAATGACCAAGATTCTGGTCAGGGCCGGGCTGGTCGCCGCGGTCACGGCCGTGGCGTTGACCCAACTCCAGAATGAGCAACAACTTCTGGTGTGGGAACTGGTGCTGCTCGGCGTCGTGATCTGGGAGATGCGTGGGGTTCCCGCAGGTGAGGTTGTGGACGATCGACCGCTCTTTGACTTCGCGCCGCGGGAGCGAGCCCGGCTCCCCCGGGTTGTTTCCTCGGCCGAGCTGACCGTGATCGACGCCCTGAGCGGCCATCTGACACCGGATCGGAGACTTCAACCCAGCCTGAGGCGAATAGCAGCACATCGCCTCGGCAAGAAGGGGATCGCCATCGAGTCGGGAGCGGCCGTCGACGCACTCGGCGAGCCGGAGTGGGTGTGGCTTTCCAACCCGACCGACGTCGCCCCCGACCTCGAGACTCTGGAGCGTGTGGTTTCGAGGGTGGAGGAGCTTTGACCGTCCCAGCAGTCGATGCGGCACGGGTTGGCGAGCTGTCGGCAGCGCTTCTCGATGAGGTGGAGAAGGCTGTGGTGGGCAAACGGGAGGCCCTGGAGCTGGTCTTGATGGCGCTCCTTGCCGACGGTCACGTGCTCATCGAGGATCTGCCCGGTCTGGCGAAAACTCTCCTTGCCCGGTCGTTTGCCGCGGCTGCAGACCTCGAGTTCAGCCGGGTCCAGTTCACTCCTGACCTGATGCCGATGGACATCACCGGGTCCCTCGTGATGAGCCCGGTCAGCGGTCAGCCCGAGTTCCGGCACGGCCCCGTCTTCGCCAACCTCCTGCTTGCCGACGAGATCAACCGGGCTCCAGCCAAGACCCAGGCCGCTCTGCTCGAGGCGATGCAGGAGAGACAGGTCACCGCAGACGGGGTGACGAGACCCCTCGGCCCCCCTTTCCTGGTCATCGCCACTCAGAACCCGATCGAGTACGAGGGCACATACCCGCTACCCGAGGCTCAAATCGATCGATTCCTGGTCCGGGTGCGTCTCGGGTATCCGAGTCGCGAGGCGGAGTGGGAGATCCTCGAGCAGCGGGCACAGAGGGGAGTGGACGAGGTCGATCTCGATGTGGTGCTCGACCGTCGCACCCTACTGGCGATGCAGGCGATCGTGGAACAGGTCCACGTCTCCGAGTCTGTAGGCAAGTACATCGTTGACCTGGTCTCCGCTACTCGTAGCTCGGGACGGGTGAGGGTCGGCTCCAGCCCCCGCGGCTCGCTGGCACTGATGAAGCTGGCCAGGGCGAAGGCTGCCATGGAAGGGCGTACCTTCGTCCTCCCCGATGACGTCCAGGAGATAGCGGTGGCCGGCTTGGCCCATCGACTGATTCTGCGTCCCGAGTTCTGGGCCCAGGACCTGAGCGAGGAGAGGATCGTCGAGGAGGTGCTGAGCCAGGTTCCAACTCCGCCGGCCCGACCTACCGACCACATGCCGTGATCGGGCTTCCCAGTCCCAGTCTGCGTGCATACGTCAGCGGAGGCCTCGTCGGGCTGGTGGCGGCTCTGGCAGTCGGCGATCCAACGCCGGCTCTAATCGGATCGGTCCTGCTGGTCTTGGGGCTCTTGGGTCTCGCTGGGGGTGCCGCGCCACGAACCGAGCTTTCCGCTCTCGACGTACCGACCTCTGCAGTTGAGGGGGAATCGTTCGACTTCACGGTTCGAATCACGGTCGATGAGCCGATCGGTCGCACCAATGTGGATCTCGGTCTCACCGGAATGGACCTGATCGAGGTCGTCGGAGCGCGCAGGGTGGGCCGATCAACCATTTCCTTGATGTCGGTCAGGGACATGGCCGAGGTCTTGGTGACCGTCAAGCCGGCCGGTTGGGGCCGTGCCTCCGTTGGTCCTCTGGACCTCCACACCGATTCGCCTCTCGGGATGTTCGATCTTCGGCTCCAGGGCGCTATACGACACGATCTCGTTGTTGTGCCCGGGGAGACGACCCTGAGAAAGCTCCTCTCGCCAATCGAGACCAACCTGCACGTCGGAGACCTCGTCTCGAACCGCAGAGGCTCGGGCTCGGAGTTCGCAGACCTGAGAACCTTCCAACACGGTGACGATCCCCGTGCGGTCAACTGGCGGGTGTCTTCGAGGTTCCAGTCGCTCTGGGTGAACGATCGCCATCCGGAGAGAAACGGAGACGTTGTGCTCCTGGTCGATGCACAGGTCGAAGGGGGGACCGAGCTGCATCTCCTGGTCGATCGCTCTGTCCGTTTGGCCGCATCTCTTCTCCAGGCACACTCGAGACGGCACCAACGGCTTGGCATCGTGACACTGGATGGTCTCTGCAGGTGGATCTACCCCGGCATGGGAGAGCTGCATCGTCGTCGTTTGGTGGAACAGCTGATGACCGTGGTGCCCGGCGAGGTAATCTGGCAGGCGGCGGAACGAGCTGTGATCCGGGCCGCGAGGCGGCCTTCGATGGTGATCGCCCTCACACCGTTGATGGACCCGAACATGGCCGGGTTGATCCACACCCTTCGTCGCTCCGGGGTGGACATATCAGTGGTAGCCCTCGATGTCGAACCGGCGTTGCCCCCACCGGCGGGGCAGGCACGAATTCTCGGCAGGAGGATCTGGGCGATGGAGCGGGACAGGCTGCGCGACCGGCTGGCCGGCGAGGGCATTCCGGTCGCGGTGTGGCAGGCGATCGACCCGGCCGACGTCCCTCTCGCCCAGCTCGACACCTGGAGGACGTCGTGGCGTCGGCGCGGCTGAGCGCACTCGCCTCGGTGCTCGTAGCGATCGGGCTCGCCGCTTCCTTGCCGATCTCGCAGGGTGCCGGAATCGTCGCTCTGGTCGGATGGATGGCTGTGGTGCTCGTTCTTCTGGGGCTGGTCATGGGATACCGGGGCGGTGTGTCCGCCGCCGCCATCGCATTCGTGATCCGCACCGCCGTCGTGGCCCCTCTCGAGGTCGACCTCTACCCCCCGGTCTGGGCCCAGGTCTTGCTGATCGTCCTCATGGTGGAGTTGGCCAGCGCTTCGTTCACTCTCCGCAGCCGGTCCCGTGATCCCGTGCTCATACTTGTCCGGGGCGTGACCATTGCCCTCGGAGCGGCCGCCATGGTCCAGATCCTCGTCCTCCTCATGGAAGGAGCGGAGGCCTCAGGCACCCTGGTTCGAGTCGCCGGCGTGACCGCAGTAGTCATCGCCGCCGGCTGGGTCACCAGGATTTGGCGCCGCTCGGGGCTGTCCTAGATATCGGCGGTACTCCCAGAGCCCCCCTCCCGGCTTCGCCGTACTCCCCCCTTCGGGGGGAGAAACGCTGCCACGTTTCCTCCCCCAGGAGCGGAGCG
>CAZRID010000061.1:0-12633 GCA_964600055.1 uncultured Acidimicrobiaceae bacterium | reverse complement strand
ACAGCGGCTGGGGGATGAGTATCCCGATGGTGCCGGTCCGGCCGGTGCTCATCGACCGGGCCACCGGGTCGGGTGAATATCCCAACTCGCTGGCGACGGTGAGGATCCGGGTGCGGGTTTGTTCGGAGACCCTGGCCGGCTGATTGAAGGCAAACGAGACCGAGGTGGTGGAGACCCCGGCGTCACGAGCTACGTCGGCGATTGTGGGCCGTTTCATCGGATGGCGAGCCATCTTGTAGACAGTGACCAGGTTCTTCTCAGAAGCTGAGAGCTTGCGATAGGAACGGCTCTTGGTGACCGCCTTGCGGGCCATAGTTCGCCGATCGAGAGTCTCGAAGGCGAAGGTGCGCACATCATCCACAAACTGGTCGAAGCTCGGGAACTTGTCGAGGGCCGAGGTCCCCGGATTTCCGTGCAGTGCCATCACCGCGAGGAAGCGTTCGACCAGATCTCGCCTCCTTAGACGATCGGCCTCGTTGCGACCTGCTTCCTCCTTGTACCCATCAACCCCGTACATCGCCCCATCGGTCACCGCGAAAACCCCTTCCTCTCCAAAACCGTATTCGAGGCCCGGCGGGCTCAGTACGGCGTCGGAGACCCTTCTCCGCCTATCCGGCCGCTGACACGACAAGCGGCCTGCCACTTTCTTTGTGCGTTGTTCGTCGGAGGTCGAGTTGGATCACTGTGGAGGGTGCGACGATCGGCGTGGGTGCCTGGTAGCGCTGGGCGACGGCGTCGAGGATCATTTGACGCCAGTCGATCGGGGAGCGGGCATGTGCCCAGCACACGGGACCCACCACTGCTTTGAGGGTGTATGCCCGGCAGTGGGCGCCGGCTTCTGTTTTTGCCCAGCATCGCATGGGCATGACTGCGAGGGAGATATGGCCGCAGGCTTGGCAGATCTTTCGGCTTAAACCCGCCCCCACCTGTTGGGCGCGATAGTCATGCTCGTGGACCTGCGGACGATTCCGGGTGCGACTCTGGAACCATGCCATGCTTGCCATCGTGGTCTCCTTTCTTTGGCCGGTCGTTGGCACTGCGCCGTTGCCTTTATTCGTCACGTCGAACTGTCGCTTAGTGGTGGGCTTAGTCATCGTCATCGTCGTCGTCGCCCTGGTGGATGATGATCACGGGAACCCGATCGAGCTGGAAGATGACGATGATGTTGATGATCACCACGGTGCCGTCGTCGGTGACGCAGATCTGCACGAGGACGACGCTGGCGATTTGGAGGTCGCCTTCGATCTCGAGGTCGTCGTCGAATTCGATCGTCTCGAAGTTGTGGAAGGTGATCGAGGTGTCGGTGAAGCGGTTGACGGCACCGGCGAAGCTGTTGCAGCCGCGACCCAGGTCGGGTAGGACCCGGATCCGTTCGGCAACTAGGGTGCCGTCGTCGAGGACTCGTCCGGTCACGACGACGCGGTCTCCGACTGCTGGGTTGCCTTCGACCTGGGTGCCGTTATCGGTGGCGAAGGTGAGCCCGGACACGATCCAGGGGTTGGTGCTTTCCACGTCACCGACGATGGTGAACCTTTGCACATCCTCGGCGGCGAGTTCGATCTGGCCGGCTAGCAAGGTCCCGTCGGAGAGGATGACGCCTCTCACCTGGACCAGGTCGCCGACCTCGATGCCGGGGTCGATGTCGGTTTCGTCGAAGGTTTGGAAGGCGATGCCTGCCACTCTCCACGGATCGATGCTCTGCACGGTTCCAACGATGTTGAAGGTGGTGTCGTCAAATTCGGCCAGCTCGATCTCGGTCGCTTTAAGGGTCCCGTCGGGAAGAACGCGACCTTCGACCGAGACGATGGAGGCGAAGCCGATGCCGTCTTCGATCTCGGTTTCGTCATCGACGGTGACGGAGACTCCTGAGATGATCCAGATGTCGCCCATGCCGTTGACCACCCCGACGAAGTTGAAGTGATGATCGTCGTCGTCGTCGTCTTCGTGGACTCTTCTGATCGAGTCGGCGATGAGGCTGCCGTCTACCCCAACGCGGCCGGCGACGGTCACCAGGTCGCCGAGGGAGACGTCCCCACGGATTGAGGTGTGTTCGGTGACCGCTATTGCCGTTCCTCCGACGGTCCAGCCGTCGGCTCGGATGGCGTCGACGGTGCCGGTGAGTTCGAAACTGTTGGCGGGGCTCCGTCTCAGGAGACGGATCTCGTCGACCAGCCGGGTTCCGTCCGCCAGAATTCTTCCCCGGAAGCTGACCCAGTCACCATTGGTGGGCGTGCCGATTACGACGGTGGTCGAATCGGTGAGCAGTGAGGTCCCGCCGATCTTCCAAACCGTTCCGATCTCGATGACTTCCCCTTGTCCGCTGAACGTGAAGAAAGGTGGACGGGGCGTCCCTCCGACCTCGACGAGGGTGGATTGGCCGGCCACGACCACCACGATCACGTCGAGGTTGGCGACCGAGACGGAACCTTCGCTGACCTCGAATCGGGTGAAGGCGGTGGTGGTCACGACGGTGAACCGGGTGCCGGTCGCCTGGCCGCTGCCGGCGGGAGTGTTCACCACATACAATGATCCTTCAATTGTCGATGGGACCACTTGGTGGTCGCTCTCACCGGAGAGTTGGGTCAGTTCGACCACACGGGGAGCCGGACTGGCCTGAGCGTCGAGGTTGCCGATGGCAATCTCGCTGCCCGGTCCGAGATCGATGAGGCTGCCGTCGAAGAGGGCAATCGTGGCTCCGGACAGACCTCCGGTACGTACGCCGGTGGAGGCCTGGAGGAGTTGGCCGTGTTCGGCGGTGGTCCAGGTCCCATCGGCTGTGCGGACCTGGACGAGTCCGCGGGGATAGTTGAGGCTGGCGGTCTGAGCGTTGGGCGCGGCCAGGAACTCCAATACGGCGACCGCCTCGGGCACCTCTTGACCAGGTGGGGCATCTGTCGGGGTACCGGTCCCGCCGGAACCATCCGAGCCGAGCAGCGAGGAGAGCCCTACCGCGACCAGCAACATGAATGCCGCGGCCACACCCACCGCCCCCATCGGCAGGCGCTCAAAGAAGGAACGGAAGCCCGAACCGGCCGGGGCGAGGACCGGGGCCATTTGGCGAGTCGCCTGGGCCAGGTCGAGGAAGCTGGCCCGTCGGCCGGCGGCGACGGTTGGGTCGCGCGGCGGAGGCGCAAGGGCCCGGAGCCCGGCGACGAGACGAAGCATTTCGGCTTCGGTCTCGGGCAGGGCTTCCAGGCACACCTCGAGTGGAGCGCCGGCGGCGAGTTGCTCGATTTTGTCTTGGAGGATGGTTTGGGGCTTAGTCATTTCTGTTTCTGTTCCTTTAGCGCTCGTTGGCCAGGTCGATCCGCAAGGCGGAGAGTCCACGGTGTTGGATCGACTTGGTCGCCGCCACGCTCTTTTTGAGAGTCCTGGCCACTTCTTTCAACGACAAACCGCTGAGAAAGCGGAGGGCCACGACCTCCCGCTGGCTGTCCTCGAGGCTGTCAAGGGCGACATAGATCCGCTCCGCCGTCATTGAGCGTTCCACCTCGGCGGCGATGTCGCCCCCGTCGTTGGGATCGCCGTCGCCTTCGAGCCCGGTCAACGTCCGCAGGCCCTGGCGTCGATAGTGGTCGATCAGGAGGTTGCGGGCGATCTGGTAGAGCCAGGAGCGGAAGGGCACTCCGAGCGACCGGTATCCGGGGAGAGCGGTCAGCATCTTGGCGAAGACGTCTCCGGTGAGGTCCTCGGCGGTGTGTGGGTCCCGAACTCTGGACAGGATGTAGCGGTAAATGCCCTCTTGGTTTTGGTCGTACAGCTGGCCGAGAGCGTCGAGGTCGCCCCCTTTGGCCCGACTCACCAAGCCGGGGTCGGCGCCATCCACTACACCGTCACGCTGGCGCCGTTCGAGCAGTTCCTGCGGGGGCATCTGAGCCGGGCTCCTTCCTCGATCGTTCAGATCGATCTTCGAATGCCCCAAAGCCCGCCCTCATCGAATCACACGTGTCATGGCCGGATATCTCATTCATGTCAGGAGAGATAACGGTCGAGGTGGGAAAAGGATTCGCGGTTCATGATCCGCCGCCCTCGATTGCGTAGAGGGCGAGGAGGCTGGAGAGGTTGTGCTGGACATAGTCGATCCTCACCTCACGGTCCGTCAGACTCTCGGTGAAACCGCCCAGCGCCGCCGCCGGATCGTCGAAGTAAATGACCCTCTCCACTCGAAGCTGGGTCTGGAGCTGAAACTCCACCCCCATCCGCAGAGCTTCGAGCAGACCTGCCGCAGACCCCTGCGACCCGTAGTCACGGAGGATTCGATAGGCGGCGGCTAGACCCTCGCTCCGGGTGGCGGTCGGAGTGGTTCGGGGCGGACCGAAATAGCCACCCAGCCAGTCCGGATAAGGAGCCGTCCGGTTCTGGGACTCGACTATGACCGAAGCCACCCGGGCGGCGTGGGTCAGATAGATCTGATCGGGACGGAGCCGGTGAAGCTCGTCGAGCCCATAGAGCAGCCAGTGGTCGTGGACCAGTTCGGCGTCGGCGACATCGTCACGGACGGTGATCATCCACTTCGCCGCCCGTTCGGCGGCGTCCAACCACCGGGCCTGAGGGTCGACCCGGTACAGCCGAGCCAGGGCGAACACCGCCTCCCCCGGGTAGTAGTCGGACTTGAAGTCGGAAACCGCTCCTTCCGGGTACTGCTGGCGATGAATCGAAAACTGGCCGTCTTCGGTTTGGCCTTCGACGATCCAGCCCGCCAGGGCGGTGGCGGCGTCGAGGTAGGTCTCGGCGCCGGTGACCCGGGCGTGCTCGCTGAGCGCCAGGACGGCGAGGGCGTTGGCGCCGAGACTGACCGACCCATTCTCGATCACGCACAACGACCCGTCCCCCGTGGTGTTGCAGGGAGACATGGCTGCGGTCAGATATCGGATGGCCCGTTCGGCGGCGGCGAGCAGGTCGTCGTCCCCGCTGAATCCGTACAGCTCGAGCATGGCGTAGACGGTTCCGGCGTGCCGGACCAGGTTGTAGTCCTCTCCGATCTGCTCGGTCGCCGGGTCGTATCGGTAGGTGAACCTTCCGTCTGGTCCTGTCATCCGGACCAGGTAGTCGCCACCGGCCACTGCCGCTTCCAGCAGCCCGGTCCCCTTGATTGGGGAGGTCTGGCGGTGACCCCGATAAAGCTGGACCGCATCCCCACCCTCCCAGAAGAACCCCGCGGTCGCGAAGCGGAAGACCGTGGACCGGGAGGTGGCGATGGTCTCGAAGTCCTCGGCCCGCCGGGGTCCCAGGTAGCGGGCGATGTTGTCAAGGGAGAGCATTCGATCGCCATCGATCAGGTCTCGGGCGGCTACCTCCTCGGGGAGGAACGCAATTCCCGAAACCAGGTCGAAAGCCAGTCCGTACAGGGTCCGGTCGAGCTCGATCGGCTGGGGCTTCAACTCTCCGACGCTTTCGATCCGATGGACCTCGCCGACCAGGTCAACCTTTACCCAACCGGTCTCCGCCCCCGGCGGGATCAGGGCCAGCGCGGCCTCGACCGCCTCCACTATCCCCATTCCCGCTCCGAGGACCACCCGCGCGGCCGATGCGCCGTCGCTCCACGAGACGAACACCATCCGGGGTGCAGTGTCAGTCTCGAAAATCGGGGGGGGTGTCATCTCCTGGCCGGTGAGGGACGCGGCCATAAACTGGGCAACCGCGACGGCGTCGGTCCCCGCCAGCAGGTCCACCCCTTCCAGGTCCTCGAACCAGACCGGTGAGACGCTCTCTGATTCTGCAGAGGCGGTGGTGGGGGTCCCCACCGCCCGGGTATGGAGAGCTGGTAGGGGGGCACCGGCGGCCTCCTGCCATCCAGCCAACCAGAACGCCGCCCCTCCAATGGCGAGGAACACCCCGGTCACAGCTGCCAGCACTGCGAGTGAGGTTGGGGTGAGGAATTTCGAGGTTCGGCCTGGTCTGTGACCGGCGAGCGAGCCGCGGGAGACCTCGCTGACATACCAGCCGATCCCACCCAGCAACAGGATGGCCCCCACCATCTCCAGTGATTCCTCGGCTAGCACCCCAAACCGATACCACCCCTCCCCTTCCAGCCGTAACGCACCGCGGACCGCCTCGAGGCCGAACGCGGCTCCCCAGGCGGCCAAACCCCCGAAGGTCAAACGGCGGGCCGTGGAGCTTTGAGCCAGTCGGTTCCAAAAGAACAGGGTGAAATATGCAACCACGAGGAAGATGGCCGGGGCGAATACCAGCTGCCACTGCGTCAGATAGACCCAGGCGCCACCCAGCCGGTCGCTGACCAGCCGGGTTTCCCGCCACAGGATGTTCTCGTGGAGGACGGTGAGCTCATCGAGCGACATCAAAAGCCCGACCCCGGCCACCCCCAACCACAATCCGGGCAGACGGAAGGACCCACCTCTGGCCGTTCGGTCACGTTCGAATTGGTAGGCGGCTACCGCCGCGGCCGAGAAGAGGGCGAAAAGTGCACCCGAAAACCAGGTGGGCAGGTTGCGCTCAGCGTCGAGGTCGAACCAGGCGACCTCACCGAACACCACCCCTGCGGCGTAGACGTCGAGCGCGGCGAGGAGCAGCGCAACCAAAAGCAGGCCGGCCAGGTATCCGGCGAAGATTCGCCTCACCCTCCCCGATTCCTGGAGCATCATCGGCTACTCCGGCCCGACATAGTCACCATCACAACGCCCTCGACGACTTGCGGGAAGAGCTGGCCGACTAGCGGGTCGTGGCCGGGGAGGATCAGAAACGGTGTCGCGGCGAGACCGTGCAACCGTTGAATGGCTGCCAGGTTGGCAGCCTGGTCGAAGGCCGACCCGACGGGGATGTGGGCCTGGTTGTTCCGATACAGGTAGGTCTCGTCGCCGGCGATGACCGCCGGCCCCTCCAAGATGTCAACCACGACGATCTGCGAGCCCGGGGTGTGACCCCCGGCGAGCTGGACGGTAACGCCGGGAACTATGACCGCATCCTCATCGACCAGCCGCAAACGTCCCTCTGACTGTGCCACCAGGAGGGCGCCGAGGTCGGCACGGTGGGTCCCCTCGGCCTGGTCGTGATCGCCGTCGGCGAAGAGGCCGATGGCGTGGTCGAACTCGCGGCGCTGGATCCACACCTCGGCGTTAGGGAACGACCCCAACAGGCCGACATGGTCCCAGTGGGCGTGGGTGAGGATGACAGCGTCCACCTGGTCGGGGCTGATACCCAGAGCCGCCAACCGTTCCAACGGGTTGGTGTGGTCTCGGATCCCCCAGGCAGCGGCCAGGGCGGGGTCGGCGAAGCCGGTATCCACCAGGAGCGTCCGATCGTCGGTTTCGATCACCCAGAACATCCACGCGAATGGGACCGCTCCGGTTGCCGCACCGCCGGCCAAAGCCTCCGACTCCTGGAACTCCGACCATCCATAGGACACCGCATAGATTTGAGGGTGGGAGCCGTCGGTGACCGCCCCTGCCCTCCCCAGCAGCCATGGCGAGGCGAGCAGCACACCGATCACCAGCAGCGGCGCCCACCCCGCCGCTGGCCTGAACCGTGGCATGACAAAACCGACCAGCACCAGGCCGACCAGCAGATAGAGGACCGCCCCGATCCCGAATACCAACCCGTAACCGATCACGGCGGTGAGGTTGAGAGTCAGGGGGACCGCCAGGGCGCTGGCGGCGGCGTTGGCCGCGAACAGAGCGGCGGCCGCCGATGGTGACAGCGCTTCCTTGCCGCTTCGCAGCAGGTAAGGGAAGGGGATCCCGAGAAGGAAAGCGAGCGGGGCCAAGGTCAAGACGGTGAGGAGCAACCTGACGACCAGCGGAAAGCCTGCTGCCGGCCCAATGAGGAGCGGAACGACAAAGAGATGGATTCCGAGCAGCCCAACAATCCCCACCACCCCCCGGAGTGCTCCTCTCGGCCCCAGCCGGCGGCTCCAGAGGCTGCCCAGACCGGAAAACAAGAGCAGACTCCCCAGCACCCCGGCGAAGGCGACCACGGGTGATCCGAGGAAACGGGAATACCGCTGGACCAGGACCGTCTCACAAAGCAGGTATCCGAGCCCGGTCAGCACCACCCCCGCCAGGTGCGTAGGAGGGGCCATCGGTCGGCGTCTTGCCACCAGCAGGCCCAATGCGCCAGCGCCAGCCAGAACGAGGAGGATCAGGTAAGCCCCCTTCAGCGATGAATGTCCGGGGTCGACGTCGAAGAGGAAGGGGCGATCGTCGGTCACGGCCGTGACGTTGTACGCCGCCAACAGGGCGGGGGTTGCCGCTCCGGTGACGATTCGCGAGACCATCGCCCCCGATACCTCCCCCGGACGATGAAGCACGGTTGTGAAGGCGGTGTTGATCGGACCCACCCGGGCTCCGGTCGCCTCCTCGACCTGTGATACGCGGTCGACTTGCTCAAGCCACCGGTCGAGCCGAGCCACCTCCCCCGGGCTAAAGGGGGTTGGCTTAAGCAGAATCTGGAAGTAGTTGTTGGAATCGGTGGTCCATTGGAAGATGAAGAAATGGTCCTCGGGGCGGGCCTCGCCCCGTTCAATCAACGCTTGGCGCATGGTCTCGAGAATCCTCCACACCGGCGGCTCCCGGTCAGGACCCGCGATGGGTTCCTCCAGGATCAGCACCCCTCGGTCGGTGAGGTGGTCGAGGTAGGTGTGGATCGCCTCGATCGTGTATAGATACTCGGGGCTGGGGATCCGACCCTCGGTCGGTCCCCGGGCCAGGTGGGTGTTGAGGAGGGTGATCATGTCGACCCGCCGGTTGAACCGCTCGACAAAGCTGCGCCCATCCGTCACCGTGACATCGAGCCCTTGGTAGCTGCCGGCGTTGAAGCCGGCCAGTTCGTTGCTCTGAAGGTCGACGACGTCGGGGTTTATCTCTACTCCATACACCTCGTCGCTAAGGAACGCCGCGGTCTTGGTGATGGCATCGCCCGCGGTGCCGATGATCAAGATCGACGGATCGTCGATCAGCGTGTGCGGGATGCGGGGGTCGATACGGTGCTGTTCGACCGTCAGCGGACGAATCGTGTCCGACGACTCCCCGTTCTCATACGACTTGAGGCTGTCGTCGCCCGGGCTGCGACGGACGATGTCGTAGCGCCCGATCAGCGAAGACCGCGAGAAAAGCACTTCGGCCGCCGGGTAGCTCTCCCGGATGCGGTCTCCGGTGACGTTGATCCAATCGACCCGGGCATTGGCCACACCGATACCAACCACGCCCACCGCCGCCACCATCGTCACCACCAACACCAGACGACACAGCCGCCCGTTGTCGGCCATCGCAAACGCCCCCACCGCCAGCAAACCGAGCGCCGCCCCGGCCAGCATGCTCCCCTCCTCGCGCAGAACGTCGAGTGCCGGGTCGACCAGCAGCGCCCCTAGACCCGCCCCCACCAGCGTCGCGAAGTAGGCGAGATGGGTGTCGGCCACCGTGTAGACGACGGCGAGGATCACGCCCACCGCCAAAAACGGTGCGCCCAACAACAGGCCACCCGGCAACGAGGGAAAGGTGACAGCGGCACCAAAAGCAACCAGAGCACCAAGAGGCAACAGCACCGCCGCTCGCAGAATCACGCCAAGAGGCACCCGACTCGCCGCCCGGTACCCGACCAGGCCTCCCGCTCCCCCACCGAGGAGAGCGATCGAGATGATCGAGGTCGCGGTCAGATAGTCAGCCGTGATATTGAGCAGCGCGAAAAGCGTGACCTGAAGGAACAGAAGGACCATCGCCGTGGCCGCCACCCCGAATAGCAACCACCCGGTTCTGGCGGCGCCGATCGAAGGGGCGACTCCTACACCGGCTGCCAGGTCGGCGGGTCCGACGGGCGTGGGTCGAAGGGCGTGCAGACCCACTCCGACCAAGAGAAGCGTGGTCCCAATCAGATAAGCGAACCCAACCGTCAGCGACCACCAAATGCTCCCAGTGCCGGGTGAAACGGCGCCGATCACGATGGCGGCACCCCAGACCGTCATCCACCCCACCAGCCACCGCAATCGAAGCCAGTTCCCACCACCCACCTCAGCCAACAATCGCCACCCCACCAGAAGCAGAACCACCAACGCCGCCGGGTAAAGGACCAGGCGGTCATAGACACTCCGTTCGAACCCGACAATCTGGTGGATCCGAGTCAGCTCGGCAAAGGAGACGACCAGCGCCATCGCCGCCGTCGTCGGCCACACCCAGCTCCCACCGGCAGGCCGACGATGAAACGCGACCATCGACAACACCGCCACCCCGAACAGCTGCGCGACGGCCAACCAGGAAGCGAGGGTGAGGTCATTGCCCAAGTTGAAGAACGAAGATCGGCCCTGACCCCACGCTTGATAAGGCCACAGAATGTGGGCCACCCCCAGCAGAAGGTCGAGAGTGATCAGACCGGTGCCAACCCGTAGAACAAGCGCCACACCCGAGGCGCTCCCCTTCGTTCCCGGGCGACTGGTTCGGCTCGTCGTCAACAACAACATCCCCTGGATAGGTCGCGTCACCCTAAGTATCGGTGCCAGACCCGACCCGTTAATTCAATTGTGCGCCTCGATTACATCAGCAAGGTCGTGAGGTCACCACCCAAAGAAGCCGAAAACCCCGTCATGACGGAGGTTTTCGTCGACAGGAGTTCGGCCGGAATGGGTCACCAATGGCGGGGTCGGTTCCCTTTTGCTCCCAGGCGTCGACAAGTCGCATCGCCGGTCGCTCCATCCTGATCGAGCCCTTACCGGAAGGGACGACTCGAGTGTGTACTCTGATCGTGAGCTGGCTGGCCGGGTCGCAGTGTGCGCCTGATCCCCCAGTTGCAGGAAAGGAGTCCCGATGACTCGTATCGCAGCGACCCGCCGAATCGGCGCAACCCTGATCGCAATCACGATGGCAGCCCTGCTCACGGTAGGAAGCGTTGCCACCGCAGCCATTGTGCCCACGGTCCTGTTGGGGACCTCCGCCGGCTACGCAGTCCTCGGAGGCTCGACTGTCACCAACACTGGCAACAGCGTCCTCAACGGCAGTCTCGGGCTCTCGCCCGGCACCTCGATCACCGGGTTCCCACCCGGGATTGTGGTTCCCCCGGGAACGATTGACAATGCCAATGCGGCAGCGGCACAGGCGCAATCGGACTTGACCGCCGCCTACGTGGACGCCGCCGGCCGGCCGCTCAACGCCACGACGACCGCCGATCTCGGCAACCTCATCCTGGTCGGAGGGGTCTACGCCGGACCCAGCAAAGGTGCGTTGAGCCTGACGGGTCCACTGACTCTCGACGGGGCGGGCGACCCGAACTCGGTGTTCATCTTCCAGACCGACTCGACACTCATTACGGCGTCGAGCAGCACCGTGACCCTGATTAACAGTGCCCAGGAATGCAACGTCTTCTGGCAGGTCGGTAGCTCCGCCACCCTGGGTACCAGCTCGGTCTTTGCCGGCAACATCCTGGCCCTGACGTCGATCACTGTCACCACCGGCGTGACTGTCCACGGCCGGGCCCTCGCCCGCAACGGCGCAGTCACCCTGGACACCGACACGTTTATCCAGCCGACCTGCGCACTAGGCATTCCCACCACTACGACCTCGTCCACCACCACGACAGCGCCGGGGGGCACGACCACGACGGTGGCCGGTGGTACGACCTCGACCACCGCCGCGCCAATCACCGGGCTTCCATTCACCGGCTCACCGATCAGCGTCACCCTCCTAATCGCCGCCACCACCCTCACCCTCGGCGCGGTCCTCATCTACCGAAGCCGAGTGCTGAAACGCTAAATTCCCGACAAATACCTTCTTCACGCCGGCAAGGGCAATCAGTAGTCGGCCGGACGGGCCGTCTAGGGGGCTACGACCGCCGGGCAGGGCTTCGAATTCCCGGAGGGTTCCCACTGGTTGACGCGAACGGTTCCTGCGGTGGCAAACCGACCCCACGCCGGGCGTCGTTCAGATAGGCCAGGCTTCGAAGACCCTCTCGGCGGGTATTTGCTGACCACATCCTGACCACATTCGCACTGATATTCGTCGGTATGAGACGCATCGGATCGTTACCAGCAACCCAGAAATCGCCTGCTAGAAGGCGCCTTTCGCCATCTGCCGACACCCTCCGACACGTGTCTGAACTGACTTAGGATCTGGCGGGTCAGCCCAGTGTGGGTTCGAGTCCCGCTTCCCGCATGATGTCGAAACCGACCGTGAGCGCAGGCTTGCAGGGTTTCAAATCAACTCAAGATGAGGCGAGGAAACAACGCGACAGGAGCGGAAACCTTCCTGTGCCCTCATCGACATGGCACCTTGGTTGTGGGCTGAGGTGGTTCTGGTCAGAGATGACTCAGGGTGCGTCTCCCTGGCAGATGGGGCCAGGCTGCTGAGCTAGCACGGTGCCGTCGAGAGTTCGGGCAGTGAGGTCCGGGTCGATGCACTCCAGGTGGGAGAATGCCGTGTCGCCTGGATCGAGTTCGTGGATGATGATCTCGTCTCCCGAACCGTCGGTGAACATGATCTCGATGGTCTGGTTGGTCTTGTTGACGATCACGAGGTCAGTGCGGGGTTCACAATGGGCTGCCATCAGGGACAGCGCGGCGAAAGGGGCGATCAATCGTAGAGAGGTCACGCAAGAGCCCATGTGTGGCGGAGTTGCCCCGGAGGGCCAAGACGAGGTGGCGATCGACGGCTACTCCATGGTGGATTGGTAGCCGCCTCAGGCCTCGAACATACGGGG
>CAZRID010000060.1:0-12885 GCA_964600055.1 uncultured Acidimicrobiaceae bacterium | reverse complement strand
GGTGCGTGGTTCGAGGCGTCGGATTCGTTCTTCGTGTCGACGGGTCGGTCGGCGACGGCTTCGAGGGCGGTGCGCATGGCTCGCCGCCAAGTCGGCCGGTCCGGCTGGATGGCCGGCAAGCACAGGGCGGGATCAACCTTCCCCAGTCGGGGATGAGAAGGGGACCAAGGCGATTTTCGGCGAAGCAAGGGATGCGTTCGGCAGCCTCGTGTCTGGAGAGGCCCAACCCGAACGCTTTCGTCCTCCCCCCGGTTGAGTGGCTCGAGTGTGCAGCCGTCCGCGGCATCGATCTTTCTGCAACGTCATGGCGGCGTATTCCTGGCGACTGAAGCCGGTCGCACCAGCCAGGCGGCGGTGGCGACTATGCCCGCAACAAAGACAAAAGCCCAGAAGTGCGACGCCGCGTCGGCCAGGGCGCCGTTGATAGCTGCGGCGATTGGTCTTGAGCCGAGAAACGCCACTGACCACACCCCCATGATGCGCCCGCGGTACTCCTCGGTCACTCGTTGATGGAGCTGGGTTGTCAGCCCGCTCACGGCAAGCGACATGCCGATACCGGCTAAGCAGAAGGCGAGCACGAGGATCACCCGGCTACCCGCCACTCCCACGACGGCGTTGCCAGTCGCGAGCAAGACCAATCCCAGAGTGCCCATGACAGGGAGGCCCCAAATCTTGCGAAGAGACGTGAACAACGGAAGGCCGATAGCCGCACCCACGCCGAACGATGAGGCCAACAGACCGACCAACGACGAGCCCCGGCCCAACGCGTCCGAGATCGTGGGCGTGAGGGTGATGGCGGGATCGGCCCCGAACCCGATCGCCGTGATACCAACGAGCAGGAGGACCGCACTCCTGTCGCGGCGAAGGTATGCCATCCCCTGCCGGGTGCTGCCGTCTGATGTCGTTTCTACACGAGCAGTCGGGATAGGAAGACGAAACACCACGTACGCGAACGCCAGGTGCATCAATCCAGCTATCCCGAATGCTATTGCCGGACTCGTTGCAGTCGCGACGATCGCACCGACTGCGGGACCGGCGGCTCGGGATAGCGAAGGGGGAACACTGTTGAGGGCCACTGCCGAGGCCAACTCGGACGGTCGGACCATCGAAGGAATGATCGCCAGCATGGCCGGTCCGCCGATTACGAAGCCTATTCCGACGATCAATGCGGCCAGGACGACGACCCAGGGCCCCGGGATGCCATCCACGCCAAGAATCGCCAAGGCCAGCGCGAGCCCGCCGGATCCAATTGCGGAGACGACTCGTCCCACCACGATCTGGCTTTGTCGATTTCCCCGGTCGGCGGCTGCCCCGAAGAAGGGGGCGAAGACGATTTGAGGACCGAATTGGGCCACACTGACGGCTCCCACAACGAGCGCCGACCCCGACATCTCGTAAACCACGATCGCCGCGACCACGTTGTGAATCCAGATACCCAGGGTCGACAGGATCTTGCCGCCGAAATAGGGTCCGAACACAGGATCGGCCAGCAAGCCGCGCCAACTTCTCTCGGCACCCGAGGGCGTCCGGATCTCTTGCCGCCGCTTCTCGCTCAAGGGTTCACATTCTTAGGCCTGGGCCTACTTGCCGGCGGTCGACCGATCCGGGCGAACGTCGGGGCCCCTGTCTCCTCAGCCAACGGGCGACACCTGGCTGGGGGTTCGTCGGGTTTGGCCGAATCCTGGGGGTGCGGCGGCGAGTCCCTGGAGACCGAGTTGGGGTATTGCCATCATCCGTTGCAGCTCTTCTCCGGCTTCTTCCAAGAGGGCGGCTTCGTCGATGGTGGTGAGAGTGCCGTCCTCGACCACGTGGCGACCGTCGACGAACACATGACGGACGTTGTCGCCGGTCGCGAAGTAGGCCACCTGCTGGACCGGGGTGGCGAAAGGCCACAGGTTCAGCTTGAACATGTCCACCACGATCAGGTCCGCCTTCTTGCCCACCTCGAGCGAACCGCCGAGATGATCGAGGCCCAGAGCGCGGTACCCGTCGATGGTCGCCATCTCCAACGCCTTCCCGGCCGGAAGCACATCCTGGGAGTTGAACCGGTCACGCTGATGATGCATGGCGGCCCGCACAGTGACAAAGGCATCCCCCGAACGATCGGGAGCCGGCCCGTCGCTTCCCAAACCAACCGTCACCCCCTTGTCGAGCATCTCCACCACCCGGCAGGGATCACCGATCAGATACATCCGCCGGGCCCGGGGATTGTGCGAAATGCTGGTCCCGGTCTCGGCGAGGATGTCGATCGAGCGGTCGTTGAGACCGGTGCCATGAGAAATGATGCTCTTCGGGCCGAGGATCCTCAGATCCTGATCGTATGCATACTCGATGGCGTTGCCATAACCGTTGCAGTAAAACCCCACGTCGTAGCGGTCCATGATCTCCCGCAGACGATGAGTCTGCCGGTGGAGATACTTGTCGAACTCCGGGTTGTACATCGGGTCGTCCGGGTTGGGGTTACCCACCCTCGACTGGCCGGTGCTGTAATCGATGATCGGGCTCGGGTTGGCCTTCGAATCGGCAATCACCGCCTCGATATTGTCCAACACCTCCTCGAACGTCACCGTCTTCTCCACCCGCTCCCCATCGACATAAGTGGCATACGTCTGCGGCCACGGCGCCTGTCCGACCGACGCCAAGATACGCGTGCGGACCCCCACATCCTCACAAGCCCGATGCACCTGACGCACCCCCACCAGATCACCCAACCGCGCTTGGGCTACTCCAGGAGCCGTGAGGATGGCGGTGCAGCCGTAACGCAACTTCTCGGCCGCCCCCAACTGGGCCTCCACATACCACCACCGCTCCGTGGAATAACGCAACGCCACATCGTCCAACCAGGTGCGCCACGCCGCCCCCTCCAACCCCTCCCCCACACTCCGCAACGTGGCATGCCCGGCATGACCGTAAAGGTCGACCAACCCCGGCATCACCACCGTCCGACGACCATCGATCACCTTCCCCGCCGAATGGTCACGACGGATCTCCCCCGTCGAACCCACCCCCACAATCCGATCCCCCTCGATCGCCACCGCCCCATCCTCGATAACCCGCCGACCACCATCCATCGTGACAACAGTCGCAGACTCAACAATCACATCAGCCATATCGATACCCATCCCATTGGATTACTAGAAACGACACTTGTTCGATCAAGTCAAACTCACATCACGCAGGCCCGAGTCGCCACTCCGAAAACCGAGGATCAGACAGACACTTCAAGTAGGTAGAGGCCCCCGTTGTATCGGTCCGTGACGAATACGGTCCCGTCGTTGTGTACGTAGACGTCGTTCAGTTGCGGTGCAGGCTGGCCCGGAGGACAGGACGGGACGAAGTACCCCACTTCGGCCGGCTTCAGGGGATCGGAAAGATCGATGATCCTCAGACCTGCACTGAAGTAGGTGAGGAAGATCGTGGCGTCGGATTGGTAGCTGCCGGGGCGCATTTCGTGCAGGTTGTGGGGGCCGAACCGGGCGCCGTCGACACAAAAATCGCCTTGCGGCACGGGGAACTTGGAAATCTCCCTCGGGTTTTTCTCGTCCTCGATGTCGACCACGCGAACCTGCTTGGGAATGTCCTGGCAGCCATCGACGGTCTCTTCGTCCACGACTATGGCTATGCCTCTCGAGGGGATCGGGAGGACAGTGTGCGTCGACCGACTCACGTCGCTGCCGAAGTCGAGGTGGCTAACCAATGTGGGCGTACTCATATCACTGATATCGAGGATGACCATTCCGGCATCCCAGAATCCGCAATAAGCACGCTCGTTGCGGACGATTGCATGATGGAAGGCAACTCGCCGCTTGTCGGTACCCCAATCCGGTGTCTCTCCCCCGGCCGCGTGCATGCCCGGAAACCACCATCTCCCTGTTTCGACGGGTTGCTCCGGGTTTGAAAGGTCGAGAGCGATGAAGAACTGATCGGAATAGCCCTCGTCGGAGCCGCTCATGGTCGCGTACGGGCCCTCCCAGAAAGTCATCCTGTGGACCCCGGCCCCGGGCATTTCGTAAAAGGCTATCTCGCGAGGATTTACAGGATCACCGCTGAGGTCGAAGACCTTCAACCCGCCCTTCCACGACGTTGCCGTTTTCTCGCGATGGTTTCGCTCGTAATTCACCAGCAGCAGGTCATCGACGATCTGCACCTTATGGGAGTGGGTACCGACCGGCGTCTCCAGCTGATTCACGACCTTCGGCGCCCGACGGTCGGAGATGTCAACGATCGACGTTCCTATGCGGCTCTCGCCCATGTGGCCGACATAGGCGTACTGTCCGCGCACATTGACGTGCATGCCATCACCAAATCCGTTCAGGTCGGTATGACCGATGAGCTGGGTGTTCCAGCTCTCGCCGTTGCCATTCATTGCGCTCATTGTTCTCCCCTCCTGCTCCGGGCGGTTATCGGGATCGCGGCGACTACTTGAGCCTTCAAATCAGCCAACGGGCGACACCTGGCTGGGGGTTCGTCGGGTTTGGCCGAATCCTGGGGGTGCGGCGGCGAGTCCCTGGAGACCGAGTTGGGGTATTGCCATCATCCGTTGCAGCTCTTCTCCGGCTTCTTCCAAGAGGGCGGCTTCGTCGATGGTGGTGAGAGTGCCGTCCTCGACCACGTGGCGACCGTCGACGAACACATGACGGACGTTGTCGCCGGTCGCGAAGTAGGCCACCTGCTGGACCGGGGTGGCGAAAGGCCACAGGTTCAGCTTGAACATGTCCACCACGATCAGGTCCGCCTTCTTGCCCACCTCGAGCGAACCGCCGAGATGATCGAGGCCCAGAGCGCGGTACCCGTCGATGGTCGCCATCTCCAACGCCTTCCCGGCCGGAAGCACATCCTGGGAGTTGAACCGGTCACGCTGATGATGCATGGCGGCCCGCACAGTGACAAAGGCATCCCCCGAACGATCGGGAGCCGGCCCGTCGCTTCCCAAACCAACCGTCACCCCCTTGTCGAGCATCTCCACCACCCGGCAGGGATCACCGATCAGATACATCCGCCGGGCCCGGGGATTGTGCGAAATGCTGGTCCCGGTCTCGGCGAGGATGTCGATCGAGCGGTCGTTGAGACCGGTGCCATGAGAAATGATGCTCTTCGGGCCGAGGATCCTCAGATCCTGATCGTATGCATACTCGATGGCGTTGCCATAACCGTTGCAGTAAAACCCCACGTCGTAGCGGTCCATGATCTCCCGCAGACGATGAGTCTGCCGGTGGAGATACTTGTCGAACTCCGGGTTGTACATCGGGTCGTCCGGGTTGGGGTTACCCACCCTCGACTGGCCGGTGCTGTAATCGATGATCGGGCTCGGGTTGGCCTTCGAATCGGCAATCACCGCCTCGATATTGTCCAACACCTCCTCGAACGTCACCGTCTTCTCCACCCGCTCCCCATCGACATAAGTGGCATACGTCTGCGGCCACGGCGCCTGTCCGACCGACGCCAAGATACGCGTGCGGACCCCCACATCCTCACAAGCCCGATGCACCTGACGCACCCCCACCAGATCACCCAACCGCGCTTGGGCTACTCCAGGAGCCGTGAGGATGGCGGTGCAGCCGTAACGCAACTTCTCGGCCGCCCCCAACTGGGCCTCCACATACCACCACCGCTCCGTGGAATAACGCAACGCCACATCGTCCAACCAGGTGCGCCACGCCGCCCCCTCCAACCCCTCCCCCACACTCCGCAACGTGGCATGCCCGGCATGACCGTAAAGGTCGACCAACCCCGGCATCACCACCGTCCGACGACCATCGATCACCTTCCCCGCCGAATGGTCACGACGGATCTCCCCCGTCGAACCCACCCCCACAATCCGATCCCCCTCGATCGCCACCGCCCCATCCTCGATAACCCGCCGACCACCATCCATCGTGACAACAGTCGCAGACTCAACAATCACATCAGCCATATCGGTACACCTTTCATTGCAGCGAAACGCACACTGGTATCACCCTCCACGAACGGGCGGATGCGGCCCGAAAGCTGAAATCGCCACGGAGCCGAGCGACCACATCGTCCCGAGTGAATTGAGCATTCTTCTCCGGTACCTCGGCCCGGTATCTAGAGGCAAACAACATGGTGCCCGGCTCACGACCCTTCATACAGTCTCGGATCGCGGGTTCAGTACGTCGTTCAAGCCATCGGCCAACAAGTAAACACTGAAGGTCGTTACAAAAATGGCGAGCCCCGGGAAGACCGCCATCCAATAGGCCGACGTGAAGTAGCGCTGGGCATTGCTCAGCATCGTTCCCCAGCTCATTACGTTGGGATCGCCAAGCCCCAAGAAACCCAGCCCTGCTTCGAGGAGGATCGCACTTCCTACTTGAAGCGCCGCAGCAACGATTACCGGCGGTAGCGCGTTCGGCAGTATCTCCTTGAGGATCACCGCCGCGTTCTTGGTACCGAAAGAAACCGCAGCGACGGCGAAGGGTCGGCTCCTGAGACTCAGGACTTCTGCCCGGGCGAGACGTGCCAACTCCGCCCATCCCAGAAAACCGATCAGCAGCACTATGAACCATATGTTCGCCCCAAAGAACGCGACCACGAGAAGAGCTACGAAGAACCGCGGTAGAACGAGCATGACCTCCGTTACCCGCATGAGCAAATCGTCGATCCTGCCCCCGTAATACCCGGAGATGAGGCCTATCGGCAGTCCTATGGCCAACGAGACAAGAGTGGAACCCAAGCCAACCGTCAGCGAGGTTCGGGTCCCGTGAATCACTCCAGCGAACACATCGCGCCCGAGATTGTCCGTTCCAAGCCAATACGGACGTCCAGGAGGGAGAAGGCGAGTGGCGTCAAGGGCGAAGGGCGATCGCGGGGCGAGCACCGGCGCCAGAAGGGCGACGAGGACGACGAAACAGAAGAGAATGCCGCCGGCATAGGCGAACCTGTTCTTGCGGAAACGACGCCACAAGCGACGTACCGATCCCACCCTGGGGGCTGTCGATCTCATTTCGGTCCTCGCCTCACCCAACCGTTGCCCCTTTCTTCCCGAGCCGAATTCTCGGGTCTATGACGCTGTAGGCGATATCAGTCAGCAAAGTTACGACCATCACCGTTACGGCTGTGAGAAGGAAAACGCCCGAAAGCACTGGATAGTCGCGTTGCCCGATGGCTTCGAACGTCAAGCGGCCCACACCCGGCCAACCAAATACCGTCTCGGTGAGGACGGCACCGCCCACCAGCGTCCGGAGGTTTACTCCGATGATCGTCACGACCGGCAACAAGGCGTTCCGCAACGCATGCCTGTAAAGCATTCTTCTCTTGGATACGCCCTTCGATCGTGCAAACACGATGTAGTCCTGACCCAAGGTCTCCCGCATCGTCGCCTTGGTCAGGCGGGTAATCACGGCAAGGTTGTAGAAGGCAAGGCTCACGACGGGCAGAACCAGGTGCTTTCCGACATCCCTCACGTAGGCCCATCCCGCGTAGTCGAACCTTGCTGTCGTCATCCCCGCCACCGGGAGCCACCCCAACTGGACCGAGAAAACGTATATCAGCATCAGCCCGAGCCAAAAAATCGGTATCGCGAAGCCGACAACGGAGAGAACCGTCACCGAGCCATCCAGCCAAGAATTTGGTTTATTGGCTGACGCAACGCCCAGCACCACACCGACGATGATGGCGATGGCGAACTGGACCGTCATTAGCAACAATGTCGGAGGCAGTCTGCTGGCCAGGACCTCGGTAACAGGCGTTCGCGACGCGTATGAATTACCCAGGTCCCCTCTCAAAAGCCCGCTGAGATAGACCTGAAGCTGTTCGATGACCGAGCCGTCGAGGCCGAATCTCTCGCGCATCTCCTGCTCCGCCTCGATGCTCAATGGAACCTCTCCGATGATGTATGTCAAAGGGTCCCCAGGCGCCGCCCTCACCAGCACAAAATTGAGTGTGACGGCGGCGAGAAGAACCGGCAGAAGCTGCAGGAGTCTGCGGGCCGAGTATTTGATCATTGGACGCGAGCGATCACGGCAGAGGATCTATGGCCCATTTGTGACCGCCTTGCTTGTTGCGCTGTGTGTGGTGTGAAGTTCGATGGCACGGTCGACGAAGTGGCAAGCCGCCCAATGACCGCTGGCGTGCTCGAGCAGCGGCGGCCTCACTTCACGGCAGATGTCCTGAACGATGGGGCAGCGACTGCTGAACCGACAGCCATTGGCAACCTCGGACCAGGTAGGCAGGTCCCCCCTGAGAACGATTCGCCTGCGTTGCCGCTCCACCGCGGGATCCGGGACGGGTATTGCCGAAAGCAATGAAGACGAATATGGATGAAATGGGGATTCGTAGAAGCTCTCGCTCGGGGCGAGTTCGACGATCCCGCCTAAATACATGACAGCCACTCGATCGCTGACGTGGCGCACAATGCTCAGGTCGTGAGCGATGAACAAATACGTAAGGTTGCGATCTTTTTGCAGGTCGATCAAAAGGTTCAGAATCTGCGCCTGAATCGAGACGTCGAGTGCCGACACCGGCTCATCCGCGATGATGAAGTCGGGGTTCAGGGAGAGTGCTCGGGCGATCGCGATGCGCTGCTGCTGGCCTCCGCTGAACTGGTGGGGGAAGCGGTCTCCGTATCTGGGGTTGACGCCTACCTCGGCCATTAGCTCGCGCGCCCTCTCGTTCCGCGAACGTCGGGTTCCGATGCCATGGGCCCGCAAGGGTGAAGCGATGACGTCAATGACGTTCTTGCGAGGGTTGAGAGACGCGTAGGGATCTTGGAAGATCATCTGCATACGTCGTCGTAGTTTGCGCAAGTCGCCACTTGACAGGTCGCCGATCTCAATCCCGTCGAAGATGACTTTTCCGGCCGTTGGCGTCTGCAGCGCCAGCAAGAGGCGCCCGAATGTGGACTTGCCAGATCCCGTCTCTCCCACGAGACCCAGTATTTCGCCACGTCGAATCTGAAGCGACACGTCATCGACCGCCCGAACTATGTCCCTGTACTTCTGGAACAGTCGATCTGATGGAAGGCGGAACTCCTTCCGCAGGTCGATAGCCTCGACCAGGGGTTCGCCGCCGCCCTCGCTAGAAGCCACGACGCTCAAACACGCGCTCCGTCGCCGAGCGGCAGCCGGACAACCTCCTCGGCAATCCAGCAGGCAGACTTGTGGGCCGGTTCGCCCAGCAAGGGGACGAGATTCGGTCTCCTGATCTCATGATCGGGCCGTGCCAGCCTGCATCGATCGAAGAACGCGCATCCTTGATGCACCGTCAGGAGATCAGGGGGTAGTCCCTCGATACCTCGCAGACGCTCACCTCTAACGGTTGTCGGACGCGGAACGGCTTCCAACAGACCGCGTGTATAAGGATGCGCCGGCCGACTGAAGATGTTGTCAACGGGGGCCTCTTCCATCACGCGCCCGGCGTACATGACGTATATACGAGAACACACACCGGCCACAAGGCCGAGGTTATGCGTGATGAGAATCATGCTCATCCCGAGGTCGTGGCTCAACCCCACCAGAAGCTCCATGATCTGGGCTTGAGTAGTGGCGTCGAGTGCCGTCGTCGGCTCGTCAGCTATGAGCAACTTCGGTTCGTTGGCGATAGCCGCTGCAATCATGACTCTCTGGGCCATGCCCCCGCTGAACTCATGCGGGTAGCTCCTGGCTCGAAACTTCGGCGAAGGAATCCCCACGCGCGCCAGGAGATCGATAGCGCGTCCGTGTGCAGACCTCCGGGTCATGCCGCCGTGAAGAACCAGCCGCTCCGCGATCTGAGCCCCAACTCTCATGAGCGGGTTCAACGAACTCCCCGCACTCTGGAAGACGAGGCCGACTTTCGCCCCTCGATAGGACCTGAGTGCTGCCTCGTCCATCCGGAGTACGTCCAAACCATCGAAACGGACTTCACCACCGACGATTTCGACCGGCGGCCTTGTCAGGCGCAAGATCGAATGAGCAACCAGAGTCTTTCCTGAGCCCGACTCGCCGACGATCCCTACGATCTCGCCTCGGTCTACTTCCAAGTCGACGCCGTCGACTGGCCGCAACTTGCCGGCGCTGCTGTCAATCTCGACCTCGAGCCCGGAGACGAAGAGCAGTTCGGTGGACTCGACCCCTACAGAGTTGAGGCCCCCGCGGGAACCACCCATCGCATCTTCGCCTCCCTGCGACCGCATCGAAGAAACCTCGATGTCTCTGTTACCCCCGCCGCTTCACGTGCATCAACGACTCTTGCATGAAGATCCCCTGCGGCAGGCCCTCCAGATCCGCGGAGAAGGCCACGAAGTAAGCGTTCTCCCAAATAGGAAGCATGGGAACTTCCGCTGAGATTATTTCCTGCGCTTGGCTGTACAAGTCAGCACGAGTGTCAAAGTCGGGTTCCGAGGCGGCCGCGATCATCAGTTCGTCGACCTCAGGATTGCAGTAGCCCGAGGTGTTGCGGCCAAGTCGGGGTTCGATGGCCTCACAGAGCACCAGTCGGTTGACACCTGTGGCCGGATCCGGGCCCACTCCGAACGAACCCATCGTCAGGTCGAAGTCCCAGTTGACGGCGGCAGTCTCTGCCCAGGTTGCATTGTCCATCGGCTGGAGTTCCAGTTCGATGCCGACCTCTCTCAGGTTCTCGCGCATTATCTGAGCGGACAATTCGAGTGACCCGGCGAACACCGCCGAGTCGTACGACATGCGCAGTGAGAGTCGTGTTCCATTCCCGTCCGGCGCCAGGCCCGCCTCATCCAAGAGTTGGTTCGCCAGAGCGACATCCCGTGGATAAATGTTGCTGGGCTCGCTGAAGAAGGCATCGGAGGTCCCGATCAGGGCGACACCTGGCAACATCAATCCATCGGTGGCGTTGGCGAGGATCGCGTCGCGGTCGATGGCATAGGCGATGGCCTGCCGGACGCGGACGTCATCCAGCGGGGGCTGACGCAGGTTGTAGAACATCAAGTTCATCCCGGCCTGCGGCCGGGGGCGCCCGACCACTTCAACGTCCGGGTTGGCATCGAGCTCGGCGTATGCAGCAAGCGGGAAGTACTGATACGGGATGTAGTCGATTGCCCCCGTGATGATCGAGTTCGTCCGGGCTTCTGGCGCGGCGATTATCTGGAAGATGAGCCGGTCAGCGAACGGAAGACCCTCCTGCCAATAGTCCTCATTGCGTGTGAAAACAATGCGGTTGCCCCGCTGCCACTCTTCGAATACGAAAGGTCCGGTCCCGACCGGAGCTTCGTTCGCGGGATTCTCGAGAGGATCGCCAACTTCGAAGATGTGCTTTGGGTAGATCAGCGCATACGTCGTCTGGACCAGGGACCAGGGGAAGAAAGATGGCGTGACCTCGGCAAAGTTGATGACGAGGTTGTGATCGTCAACTATGTCGATCGTATCGATGACGCTGTAGGCCGCCGTACCCTGACCGTTGAACTGTCCGGACAGTTCCAAGAAGGTGAACGCCACATCCTCGGCGGTGAAAGGCTCACCATCGTGCCATAGAACGTCATCTCTCAGTTTGATGCTGAGAGTCGTGCTGTCGTCGTTGAACTCCCAACTTTCGGCGAGATGTGGATGGATGTCGCCGTTCTCATCCATGGTTACCAGCGGCTCGTACACCTGGTTCGCGATGAGGATGGTTGCCAGGTCGGTGGTGAGACCATTGTTCATGTGCTGGGGGTCGGAAGCGAGAGCGACGACGAGAGTGAACTCTTCGTCCGTGCCCGTGCCCTCCGTAGTCGTAGTTTCGGCAGCCGTCCCCTCGGTTGTCGTCCCCCCGGGTGCCGTCGTGGCCTGCGGTGCTGTCGTGCCCTCGGGGGAAGGAGTGCTACAAGCACCTACCAGAAGCGCAAGAGCGACCATGAGAGAAAAGAAGGTGCGCCTTCGCGGTATTGGGCCTCGCCTGTTGATTGAGCGCCGTCTCATTGAGCGCCTTTCCTCGTCTCGGACATGAGCGATTTCTTTCTGTCGGTCCGGTGATGATAACAAATAACGAATGCTCGAAAACCTTCTGAAATCGTTCGACGCGGTTGTCGTAGGAGTGGGTGCGGGGCCTTCCGGTACGACGTTCCCGACAAGCATCTGGTAGGGGTCTACTCCGCTAACGAGTTTCCTCCCCGGGCTGAATTTGATGCGCGCCTGTCAAAGGGGGGCAACCACCCCTCTCACGACGTGGAAGGGCAAGAGGGTGGCAGTGATAGGTGGTGGGAACACTTTCATCGATGCGTTCCGCCCCGCCCTGCGGCTCGGGACAGCGGATGCCACGATCGTCCATCGCCGAACTGGCCGGTTGCTGGGCATGCGAGTTATCCGAATGGAACCCGCTCCCCCGGACGGGGACGGCCGACCCCGGCCCGTGCCGATCCCCGGAAGTGAAGAGATTTGCCGGTCGACGTAAGTCATCGTTTCAGCTGGCAACGGTCCCGGCCCGCTTTTGCGCAACAGCTCGCCTGACTTACCCCACGGCTTACGGGGCACCGTCGAGGCCAAGTCGAGACCGGACGCACCTCTGTGAAGGGGGAGTTCGCCGGGGGGCGACATCGTGACTGGTGGCGCTACCGTCATCCTGGCAATGGGAGCGGGCCGCCGGGGACCATTTCACCGGCCAGCCAGCGACCCACGTGATAGGAGAAAGTGGCCAAGCTGACCCGACCACCCTTTCCCACCCGACGGGCCACCCGATGATCGGTAACTGCCACCTGCTGATCTGAATCTGGCGGCTGGTCATCTCCGAGGATCATCTCGAACAGCTCGGAGACGGCCAGTTCGAACCGTCGGATCGGGGGAACCATCCCGATCCCCTGATGAGGCCGCTCCGTGTTGTAATGCTCCACCCACTGATCCAAGGCGGCCTGAGCCTCCTCGAAACTCTCAAAGACCCGATCGGTGAGGAACTCCTTTCTCACCGTCTTGTGGAATCGTTCCACCTTCCCGGTGGTGGTCGGCG
>CAZRID010000059.1:0-13029 GCA_964600055.1 uncultured Acidimicrobiaceae bacterium | reverse complement strand
CCGATCGTCAGCCTTCAACCATCGGGCGGCAGACCGGGTTCAGGTCGGCGACATCGAACTGTGACGGGACATCGGTGACCCAAACGATGACCTCCCCCGGGCGCATATGGAGGTTGCCGCTCTCCGCCAGCGGGTCCTGGTGGTCGGGGTCGCCCGGCCCGTAAAGGGAGCACGAACCGTCGCCCTCTTGATTGCCGTGCACCGGGGCTATCACTTCCACGCACAGCCTCTGAGGGGAGCAGTCCGCCGTCGACGATTCGACGACGACGGTCGACTCGAAGGCGGGATCATCGGTTGGCGTGGTGCATGCGGCAATGGCCGCCGCCGTCTGATCAGAGCATCGCGACTATCGGCCGAAGAGCGGAGGTCGAGCCTTGATTTCACCTTGTGATCCTGCCAGGTTTGACGTCAGGTGCGATCTCCAATCGGTAGCCTGGAGGCATGCGTTACCCGGAGAAGCTGCTCAGCGCTGGTGAGGAGATCAAGAGCCAGTTCAGACCGCATTGGTCACAGATAGTTCGCGAGGGGGTGCTTTCCCTGCTCGTCCTGGTTTTGATCATTCTCGTCGCTATTCAGGACTTCAGCTGGAAACCTTGGGTGATCATTGGTCTCGTAGTGGCCTGGTTCCTCCTCGTTGTTACCGGGTTCATCCGCTGGTGGACCACCCAGCACGTGATCACAACCGAGAGGGTGATCCACCGGATGGGGCTCATCTCGAAGCAGGGAAAGGAGATCCCGCTCGAGGTGATCAACGACGTCGCCTTCCACCAGTCGGCTTTCGAGCGGATCTTCGGCACCGGGGACCTCCTGATCGAGTCGGCCGGCACCCACGGCCAATCTCGCTACAGCGACATTCCCAACCCCGAAACGGTGCAATCCCTCATCTACGAGGTGAGGGAAGAGCGTCAGATGAAGCTGGAGTCGGGCGGGAGGCAACAGGCCGCTGAGAGCTCGGCGTCCCAGTTGGCGACCCTGTCCAAACTGCACGATGAGGGAAAGCTGACCGACACCGAGTTCGAGACCGAGAAGCGCAAGCTGCTCGGAGGCACCTGATGCCCCACATGCAGGACGACTTCCCGCTCAACCTCTCCACCCTCTACGACCGGGCTGTTTGGCTTTATCCCGACCAGGAGATCGTCTCGGTCGAGTCGGACAGGTCGTTGGTTCGGACCACATATGGCGAGACCGATTCCCGGGTGCGTCGTCTGGCCATCGCCCTCCAGGGGTTGGGCCTATCGCTGGGAGATCCGGTAGGAACCTTTGCCTGGAACAACCGTCGCCACCACGAGCTGTACTGGGCGACAGCCAACACCGGTCTTGTCTGTCACACGATCAACATCCGACTTTTTGCCGACCAGATCGCCTACATCGTCAACCACGCCGAGGACAAGGTGATTTTCGTCGATCCGGACCTTGTGCCTCTCCTGGCTCCGATCGTCGCTCAACTCGCGTCGGTAAAGACCTACGTGGTGATGGGGGAGGAGGCGTCGGATGCCATCCCGGGCTCGATCGCCTACGAGGACCTGATCGGCGGCGTTGCTGAGCACGGTCCGTGGCCACAGCTCGACGAGCGGTCGCCGATGATGCTCTGTTACACGTCGGGCACCACCGGCAACCCCAAGGGCGTCGCCTACACCCAGAGATCGACCTACATCCACACTATCTCCAACCTGGCCAACTACGCCATGCTCCCCACGGACAACGTCCTTCCCGTGGTCCCGATGTTCCACGCCGCGGCCTGGGGCTACCCGTTCATGGCCGTGACCCAGGGTGCCAAGCTCACCTATCCCGGGCCCGATCTCTCTCCCCAGGGTCTGGTACCACTTCTCAAGAACGAGAAGGTGACCTTCAGTGCCGGTGTGCCCACCGTCTGGCTGGGGATCAAGCTCTATCTCGAAGCCCACCCCGAGATCGATCTGTCATCGATCCGGGCCTTCTTGTGTGGAGGCTCGGCAGTGCCGAGGGCGATGATCGAGTGGTATTGGACGGAGAAGGGGATCCGGGTGGTGCAGGGATGGGGGATGACCGAGACCAACCCGGTCGCATCGACCAGCATCCTCAAGCCGGAGATGGAGGGTTGGGATCTGCAGCGACAGCTCGACTTCCTCGAGACCGCAGGTGTTCCCGTGCCCGGGTTGCAGGTCAAGATCGTGGACGAGATCGGAGAACAGCTGCCGAATGACGGAGAGGCATTCGGCGAGCTCTTGATCCGTGGCCCCTGGATAGCAGCCGAGTACTACAAGGACCCCCGGTCTGGAGAGTCCTTCGAGGACGGCTGGCTCCGAACCGGTGACGTGTGCAAGATCACCCCCGAGGGCTACATCAAGATCACCGATCGGGCCAAGGACGTGATCAAGTCGGGCGGGGAGTGGATCTCATCGATCGACCTCGAGAACGCCCTGATGGCTCATCCCGACGTGGCCGAGGCCACGGTGGTCGGTCTCAAGCACGTGAAATGGCAGGAGCGTCCCGCTGCCTTCGTCGTCGTGCGTGAGGGTGCAGAGGTGTCCGAATCGGATTTGCTCGCATTCCTCGAACAGCGCGTGGCCAAGTGGTGGCTCCCGGACAAGATCGTGTTCATCGATCAGATCCCGAAGACCGGCACCGGCAAGTTCGACAAAAAGGTAGTCAGAAACGAGTACGCCGACCTGCTCATGGAGTAGGCCCACGGTCACAGTGATCGCGTTGCTCGAGGGATGAACCAGCAACCGGACCAACCGGGATCGAGTCTCCAAAGAGGATGCCGGGTTGCGTTCGTGATCGTCTTCTTCGGGATCCTTGGCGCGTGTTTCGCCGCAACTGTTGGCTACCTGCTTTGGCAGAACGATTCAGAGTGGAGCGGTTTCTTTGGTCTGATCATCGGGGTGCCGATTGGCGCAGTCGGTGGAGTCGCATTCGGACCGACCTCTGGATGGAGTGGGCTCAGACCTCGATGAGCTGTCCTGTGGTCAGATCGAGGACGAACTCCTTGTCGCTCCTCGAATCCGAGATGAACTGGGCCAGCTTGGCTCCGGGCTGGCGGACCACCCACCACGCGAAGTCATCTGACTCGGACTCGGTGAACAGTGACTTGGCGTCCCGGGCGGCCTCAACGGCCGTCACCTCGTCCGGGAACTCGCCCAGAATCTTCTGGTTCGGCTCCTCGCTGCCACGAACTTCTGTGAATTCCACCGCCTCGAACATGTTCCTGCCTCCTTAATTGCATTTTAGTGGGAGATGCGCTCGCCGGACGCATAGGTCCCTAAGCTCCTTTTTTCGTGAGCGAATTCCACTCGACCTGGGGCTTTGTCGCGGCCGGGATCAGCGGTGTGGTCGGGCTCTGGGGGGTGATCATGGCGCGTCGCGAGAAGCCACCGAAGGCCTTCTGCTACGCGGTCTGGATCGCTATCGGCGCCCTCCTGGCCCAGATCGTGATCGGCGTGATCGTGGCCAGTGGAGGGGTCGACCCGGGTAACCAGCATGTCTTCTACGGTGTCGTAATCGCCGTGACCTTTTCCTTTGTCTATATCTACCGGGCACAGTTCCGGAAACGGCCCGCCCTCTACTACGGCCTGCTCCTTCTGTTCACCATGGGGCTCAGCATCAGGGGGATATTGACTTTCGGCGGGAACTTCTAGGAGGTGGCGATGCTGCTCGAGAACAAGAAGCTGCTGATAACCGGGATCCTCACCGACGACTCGATCGCATGGCACGTGGCGAGGATTGCCCAGGAGGAGGGTGCCGAGATTGTTGCCACCGGGTTCGGACGCGGTCTCCGACTCACCGAGCGGTCCTTGCAGCGTCTACCCCAACAGTGCCCGGTTCTCGAGCTCGACATCAACGACCCGACACAGGTGGACGCGCTGGTGTCCGACCTAACCACTCGGTGGGGTCAGATCGATGGCGCCCTCCATGCCATCGCCTTCGCACCTGAGGACGCCCTCGGCGGCAACTTTCTCAACACGCCGCCCGAGTCAGCGCAGACCGCCTTTATGACCTCCGCCTTCTCCTACAAGACCTTGGCGGTGGCTCTGCTTCCCTTGATGAAGGAGGCAGGCGGCGGATCGTTGGTGACCCTGGACTTCGACAACTCTCAGGCGTGGCCCGCCTATGACTGGATGGGGGTGGCCAAATCCGCCCTGCAGAGCGTCACCCGCTATCTGGCCCGGGATCTCGGGCCATACGGGATTCGGGTCAACGCCGTCTCGGCAGGGCCATTGAGCACGGTGGCCGCCAAGTCGATTCCCGGGTTCGATGCATTCGATCGGGTCTGGCGGGATCGGGCGCCACTGGTCTGGGATGGGACCAATCCGGACCCTGTGGCGCGGATGGTGTGTGTTCTGCTCAGCGATTGGGCCCAGATGACTTCGGGGGAGGTCGTCCACGTCGATGGTGGCTTTCACGCCATCGCCGCCGGAGCCGACGAGGGCGGCGGCTAACCCACCCGACCGGCATGAAGGGCGGGAGCGAGGGGCAACTCGACCACAAAGGTGGCTCCACCGCCCTCGGTGCTCTCGACACGAACCGCACCGTGCATCACCTCGGCGAGGCTCTTCACGATGGACAGGCCGAGACCGGTGCCGCCCTTGGATCTGGTGTCGGACTGGTCGATCTGGGTGAATCGCTCGAAGACGCGATCCTTCTCGTAGTCGGGGATTCCGGGGCCATGGTCGACAACGGCAAGGACGGCCTTGGTGGGGCGTTCCCAGGCGTAGAGCTCGACAGCGCTACCCGGTGCGTATTTGGCGGCGTTCTCGACGAGGTTGATCAGGATTCGGCTCAGATGATCCCGGTCGGCCTCAACGACTAGATCGTCGGGCTCGATGGTGAAGCTGGGGTCGATGGACACGACCCGTTTGACCTCGTCGAAGGCGTGTTTGATCGGAACCGACTCGAGATGAACCGGGATGGCGCCACGATCGATGCGGGACACGACGAGTAGGTCGTCGATGAGACGCTGGAGACGCCCTGCCTGTCTGCGTGCTGTCGAGAGGAGCTGTATCGCGGTGGCATGTGTCGGGGCCAGCTCGGGTCGATTGACTGTGTCGAGAGATCCGATGATGGAGGTCAGTGGGGTGCGAAGCTCGTGGCTCACCGTCGAGACGAAGTCGGTCTTCATCTTCGCCACCTCTTCGAGACGCTTGGTCATCTCGGCCTGTGCCTCGTAGCGGCCGATCTGGGAAAGGACCAGGCCCGCCGGGGCCGCCAGTGATCCGAGCTGCTCGAGCTGGTCCTCGTTGAAGCTGCCCACGTACGGGTCGCCGACAATAATCGCCCCGACCCTCAGGTTTTCCACCTTCAGCGGGGCGACCAGGGCCTGGCGGAGACCCAACTCATTGAGCAGCACGTGGGCGTCGGTGTCCCTATCGACTTCTCTCACAAAGAATGGCTTCCCGGCTCGGTAGGTCTGGGACACCACGCCGGGTGTCGATACGTCGAGCACGATTGGTTCGGTGTCGATCGGGACTCCGTTCACCCATATCGGACTCATCACCTCGAGTCGGTGGCGCTCGGCGTTGTAGAGCAGGACCACACCGACCTGGGCGTCGAGGTACTTGCAGATGGTGCCGACCAGATGTGGCACGATCTCGGACAACGACTCGGCGTGGGCGAGGGTGGCGCTGACGGCATACAACCTCTCGAAATCGAGCCGTTGCTGGTCGATCTGGCTCTCCCGGTCGGCGGAACGCACCGCTTCTCGCTCGAACTCCATCCCGACCAGGGCCGTGGCCGCAGAGACGACAGCGACGGTCAACACCAGGGCCAGCACATCCTGAAAGGTGTCGGCATTCCCGAGATTGAAGGCGACGAAAGAGATGGCCACTGCGATGAACACGGTCATGAAGGCGTGGGCCCACCAGGTGAGGAGGAGGCCGGAGACGGCTGCGATCCCATAGAGGATCGGGGTGGCGGCCGCGGTCAGCTCGGGCACCAGCGCAAACGCCGTGATCCCGATGATCAGCCCGGTGAGCCAACCGACAGCGATCCATGGGGCGAATCTGGTCGCCATCAACTTGTCCCAGCGTGTCGCCGCGGAGACGAGGAGCATTGCTGCGAGCGCGGTCATTGGTATCCAGAACCCCGATCGGGCGAACACCTCATTGCGCACCGCTTGGGCGGCGATGATGATCAGGACCACCCAGGCGACAGCCGAGGCACGCCGTAGCAGCGACGCCCGGAACCGGGCCATCGCCTGATGCGTTGTTGGGGTCAGGTTGTCCATATCACTTGATCGAAACGTTTCGACTGTATTCTCGGCATTTCTCCCTGACTGATCGAGGATTGACAGGTGGCTTTGCGCGCATTCGCTGACGGCGCTCTGTTCGCAGAGGCCTTTGGCGACGGCCCGCCACGGGTGCTCGCCCTTCACGGTTGGGGACGCCGTGGTGCTGATTATCGGCATTCTTTGACCGGAATGGACGCTCTTGCCGTCGATCTTCCCGGTTTCGGGGTCTCGCCGCCGCCGTCCGAGGTGATGGGCGCCGAGGGATATGCCAAAGCCATCGAGCCGTTTCTCGACGAGTTCGAGGCATCACCGGTGGTGGTCGGCCATTCCTTTGGTGGTCGGGTAGCGGTCTGCCTTGCCGCTGCCAATCCGGGTCGGGTCGGGCGCCTGGTCCTGACCGGGGCACCATTGGTGCGTCTGGCCCCGGGGCGGAGGCCGTCCCTGGGCTACCGCATCGTTCGGAGCCTGAATCGAGTCCGTCTCGTCTCCGACGATCGGATGGAGGCAATCCGCCAGAAGCGGGGATCTGCCGATTATCGGGCTGCCAACGGGGTCATGCGCGATGTCCTGGTCAAGGTCGTCAACGAGAGTTATGAGCCCCAACTTCGGTCCCTCAGCGTCCCTGTGGTGCTGCTCTGGGGCGCCGACGATCGTGACGTACCGGTGGCGGTGGCGGAACACGCTTTGCGACTGATAAGAACGGATGGGGGAGTGGCCGAGTTGGAGGTGTTGCCCGGCGTTGGCCACCTCGTCCCAACCGAGGCGCCGGAAGACGTCAGGCGGGTGGTTGGAGAGGCGCTCGAACGATGATCTGGGCCCTGGTCGCAGCATGTGCCCTGGCCGCGGTCCCCGCCGGGCTCCGCTGGCTCAGGGTCGGCCAGCGCGAGCACTATCTCGCAGGCTCGGTGGCCACATTCGCCGGTCGCTGGTGGACGAGCGGGCACGTCAACTCCGGTCTCCTCCTCATCATGGTCCTTGGGCTCGTCGGGTCGTGGTGGAGTCCGTGGTGGGGGTTCCTCGTCCCCGCCGCCCAAGTCGGGCCCGTCGGACTGACAATCAAAGGCAGGACCTCACCGCTGGCCTGGACCGCGCGGCTGCGCCGGACTGCGGTAGCAGCGGGTGTGATGGTGTCGACCCTCTATTGGGCCGGGGGTGTCATCGAATCGGGCTTTTTCGTCGCCCTCGGGCTCTTTCTGCTGCCGGCGCTGATCGATCTCGCCCTGCTCGCCATGGGACCGGTCGAGCGAATGCTGGGGAATCGCTGGGTGAAGCGGGCCGCGGCGCGGCTGAAGACATCAGGGGCGAGGGTGGTGGCCATCACCGGGTCCTATGGGAAGACCACCACCAAGCTGTATGTCGCCCATCTACTTGCCGGGTCGCGTCGCACGGTGGCTAGCCCGGCGTCGTTCAACAACCGAATGGGTTTGGCCCGGGCGATCAACGAGCAACTGGTGCCGGGGACCGAGGTATTCATCGCCGAGATGGGCGCTTATGGCCCGGGGGAGATCGCAGACCTCTGCAAGTGGATACCCCCGGATATCTCCGCGATCGTGGCCATCGGCCCGGTCCACCTCGAACGGTTCAAGACCGAGGAGCGGATCGTCGCGGCCAAGTCGGAGATCCTCGACAACGCCACGACCGGGGTCATCGCCGTCGATCATCCCCTCCTTGCGGCTCTCGCCGTCGAGCGTGGGGAGCAGATGGAAGTGATCACCGTCTCGGGGGAAGGGGCGGGAGCATTGGTCACGGTTGGCGACAGCTCGCTGCACATCGATGGGATTGACGTGGCCAGGGTCCCACCCGATGTCTTCGCCGTGAACCTGTCTGCGGCCATCGGGATCGCTCTTGCACTCGGGGTCGAGACCGGGGATCTGATCGGCCGGCTCGACGATCTGCCCCGGGCCGAGCATCGGCAAACGATCTCGACGTCAGATCGGGGGTTCTCGATCATCGACGACACTTTCAACTCGAATCCCGCCGGTGCAAGATCGGGCCTGAGTCATCTGTCGAGGGTCGGAGCCGACGGCCGAACCGTCGTGGTGACACCAGGGATGGTCGAGTTGGGACCCCGTCAATTCGACGAGAACCGATCCTTCGCGGCCGAGGCATCGGCGGTCGTTGATGATCTTGTGATCGTCGGCGGGACCAACCGGCGGGCATTGCTCGAAGGCTCCGGCAAGAGGAAGGCGTCGGTTACCGTCGTGGCCTCTCGTGAGGAGGCAGTCGATTGGGTCCGCAAGAATCTCGGACCGGGTGACGCAGTCCTCTACGAAAACGACCTCCCCGACCACTATCCCTGAGGAGGGTGAATGGCCAAACCAGCTGTGATCTTCGGCGGGCCTTCCGACGAGCACGACATCTCGATACTCACCGGACTCCAGGTCACTCGTGCCCTGGGCGATGTGCACGCCGTCTACTGGTCGAAGACAGGCGACTGGTTCGAGGTCGACACCGACCTCGAGGCTGCCGATTTCGCCGAAGGGGTGCCGCGCAAGGCACGTGAGCTGACCTTCGTTGCAGCCCCCGGCCAGGGGTTGGTGGCAAAGAAGAGGCCTCTCGATGTCGACGCCGTCCTGATCGCCTGTCACGGCGGTCCCGGAGAAGACGGCACGCTTCAGGGATTGTTGGATCTCGTAGGCCTTCGCTACAGCGGCCCCGGCCAGGCAGCCTCTGCCCTGGGGATGGACAAGCTCGCCTTCGGAGCCGCGATGGCGGCAGCCGGCCTTCCCACATTGCCGCGCATGCTCGTCGCAACCGGCAAGGAGGCTGCCCCTGGTTTCGACGGGCCGTATATCGCCAAGCCCCGGTTTGGCGGATCGTCGATCGGCATCGAGATCGCCGACGATTGGCCGACGGTGCTCGCCATGAAAAAGGCATCCTCGTTCTTCGATCAGGGTGCTGTTGTGGAACCGTTTCTCGTGCGCAGCCGTGACCTCCAGGTGGCGGTGCGCACCTTTCCCAACTGGGAGTTGTCGGCGGTCGAGGCTCCAGCCCGCGCCGATGAGGGGATCTACTCGTACGACCAGAAGTATCTTGCGTGGGGTGGCGAGTTGAGCGCGGGCAGAGAGCTTCCCGCGACTCTTGATGCCGGGCTCGAGGTCAGAATCCGACAGCTGTCCCATCGTGTCACCGAGGTGGCCGGTCTGAGGGGCATCGCCCGAATCGACTACCTGGAGCGGGATGGGGAGATCGTGGTGAATGAGGTCAACACGATCCCGGGATCGATGGGGGCATATCTGTGGATCGACCCGCCCATCACTCGTGAGGTGCTGTTTCGGGACATGGTCGATGAGGCCAGGAGTGGGCCGGTGAGAGTGTTCTCCGTCGCGGGCAGCGACGGGACGGCGCTGAGAAGCGCCGGCGCTATTGCATCCAAACTGGGCTAACCAGAAAGGACCGGCGGCCGCCGGTCCTCTCTCAGTCGGTTCGAGCCCAGATCAGAGGTGTACCACCGGGCAGGTGAGGGTGCGGGTGATGCCGTCGATCGCCTGGATCTTGGCGACGACCAGCTTGCCTAGCGAGTCGACGTCGTCGCTGGTGGCCTTGACGATGACGTCGTAGGGACCGGTCACATCATCCGCCGAGTCGACACCGGGGATTTCGCGCACTTCCACTGCGACCAGGGCGGCCTTGCCGACCTCGGTCTGGATCAAGACATAGGCCTGGACCAACTGAGCCTCCTTAGGGTCTCCGGAGGCCGGACCCTAGTTGAGCAACATCGTGGCGTGCCGGACGGGTCCGTCGTGTGCAGTTTCCCACCACCACGGTGGGCCGTTGCACACACCATGTCGTGTGCACGAGCCGTGTGCGGCAACCCACCACCACGGTGGGCCGTTGCACGCGACAATGGCACCTAGTAGCCCTCCTGGCCCACCCCGAGCGAGGAGACGAACAGGTTGCCGTCTTCCTCGACCGTTTCGAAAACCAGACGTTGGCCCTGTCGAAGGGTGCGGAAGATCGATCCTTTCAAGGATCCGGGGCGGAGAAAGACCTCTGATCGGTCATCGTCGCGGACGATGATCCCGGCGCCAGTCACCGGGTCATAGGTCTTGACCACACCCTGAGGCATCCTCAGGCCTTTTCGACTTTGCCGGCGCGGATGCAGGAGGTGCAAACCCGGGCCCGGCGGGTGTTCGAGCCGTGGCGGACCCTCACCCTCTGGATGTTGGGAAGCCAGCGGCGGTTGTTGCGCTTGTGGGAGAAGCTGACGGTCTTGCCGTAGCTTGGCTCCTTGCCGCAGATCTCACAGCGATAAGACATCTCAACGACTCCTGGGACGGTCTGGGGGTAGACGGGCCGTCGGCCCGGCTCGACCGCGGCAAAGAATAGCGGTGATCCGGGCCAAGTCCTAGTCCGCTTGTACCGTTGCGACGTGGGAATCTTCCACTTCGAGAAACAGCCATGGCCACGCTGAGCCGTCTGGCGCAGGTGCCGGTGTCCGAGGTCAAAGGCATAGGCCGCGAGAGGTCCAGGATCATCGAGAAGGCCGGGATATCGACGGTGGCCGACCTTCTCCACCACATCCCCCGAACCTATGTCGACCGCACGACAACGACCCCGCTCGACAGGACTCCGTTGGGCACCGAGGTCACCGTGATCGGCGAGGTGAAGTCGATCAAGAGCCGCCGACCGAAAGCCAAACTCTTGATCATCGAGGCCCGGATCGTCGACGAGACTGCCTCGATCAAGGTGGTCTGGTTCAACCAGGCCTATCGGGAGAAACAGCTCGCCCCGGGCACACAGGCTGCATTCTCAGGAACGGTCGAGTCGTATCAGGGAAGTCTGCAGATGACCAATCCGGCGGTCGATGTGCTCAACAACGAGAAGGAAGCCCTGGTCACCGGTCGCATCGTTCCCATCTACTCTCAGGTTGGGGAGGTCAAGACCGGCATCTTTCGGCACGCCATACACAACGCCTTGACCAGGTCGCGGCCGATACACGATCCGATTCCGGATGTCATGCTGGCGATGAACGGTCTCATGTCGCGGGATCAGGCCTACAGCGACATTCACTTTCCGGAGTTGCCCGAGCAGACCGATCAAGCCCGTCATCGCTTGGCGTATGACGAGTTCTTCCGTCTCGAGCTGTCCCTTGCCCTTCAGAAGCGACGTCAGGTGGAGGAGGCCACTGGTTTCGCCCATCGACCAACCGGGGAGCTGGCCGACCGGTTCGTTGCCGGGCTTCCCTACGAGCTGACCTCCGCCCAGAAGAGGGTCCTCGACGAGATTGGATCCGACCTTCGAGAAGCGCACCCCATGCATCGCTTGCTCCAGGGTGAGGTTGGCTCGGGCAAGACGGTTGTGGCAGTGATCGCCCTTCTCCATGGCGTGGAAGGTGGGTGGCAGGGGGCGATCATGGCTCCCACCGAGGTGTTGGCCGAGCAGCACTATCTCGGTGTGGTCGGGCTCCTGGCCCAGGCCCGGCTCTCGCCGGAGCCATTCGGGGCGGGCAGCCAGCTGGGCATGGACAGTCTCTTCGGATCAGACGACCCGGCGGTCCACATCGGGATCCTGACCGGCTCGACCGCCCGCGCCAACTACCGCTCGGACGTCACCAGAAAGATGCTTCTCGACGACGTCGCATCGGGACAGGTCGACATCCTCGTTGGAACCCATGCCCTGATCCAGGAGGGCGTCCATTTCTCGAAGCTCGGTGTGGCTGTGGTCGACGAGCAGCATCGTTTCGGTGTTGCCCAACGTGTGCTGCTCAAGGACAAGGCCAACTCGGTGGACCCCGATCTGCTGATCATGACGGCCACCCCGATTCCGAGGACGCTGTCGATGACCATGTATGGGGATCTCGATGTCTCCACCATCGACGAGATGCCACCCGGTCGCACCCCCGTCGTGACCAGGGTCCTTTCCCGTAACGATGAAGAGCTTGCCTGGAAGAAGGTCGTCGGGGAGGTTGAGGCCGGGCGACAGGCCTTTGTGGTGTGCCCGCTGGTCGAAGACAGCCCGAAGATCGAGGCGGCCTCGGCAACGGCCGAGTACGAGCGTCTCTCGGCCCTCATGCCAGGTCTCCGGGTCGGGCTGATCCATGGCCAGCTTCGGCCCGTGGAAAAGGAGTCGGTGATGGGTGCCTTCAGGGCCGGGGAGATCGATGTCCTGGTCTCAACCACAGTGATCGAGGTGGGGATTGATGTCCCCAATGCCACGGTGATGGTGATCGAGGACGCCGATCGGTTTGGTCTCAGCCAACTCCACCAGCTTCGGGGTCGGGTCGGACGTGGCCAGGACCCGGGGACGTGCCTTCTGATCGCCGACCCGGCCACCGATGAGGCCGAAGTGCGTCTTGCGGCGATGGCGGCGACGACCGACGGGTTCCGGCTCGCCGAGGTGGACCTCGAGATCAGGGGTCAGGGAACCGTGTTCGGCGCACGGCAATCGGGCATGGGCGATTTCAAGGTGGCCAACTTGCTCAGGGATTTCGAGTTGCTCGTGGCGGCGCGTCGGGATGCCTTCGCATTGGTCGATCGTGACCCCGAGTTAATCGAGTCCCCCGATCTGGCCGAAGAGGTCAGGGCGATGTTGGGCGATTCGGTCGAGTGGCTCTTCCAGAGCTGAGCATGCAAACGATCACTCGAATGGGTTGATGACGTTGATCTCCGGGAACCGTCGAAAGTCACGGTCGTGGCTGTAGATGGTCCGCAATTCGTTCTCGACCATGAGGCTGACGAGGTGGGCGTCTGGCACCTGGTTCCCTCTGACCGTGACGCCGCTGGTAATTGTCGAGAACGCCTGCCAGAACTCATGCTGTTCTCCCGGGCTCCGAACATGGGGGAGCGACAAGAGTTGGGTGATATTGGACGATGCTTCTGTCG
>CAZRID010000058.1:0-13041 GCA_964600055.1 uncultured Acidimicrobiaceae bacterium | reverse complement strand
ACGAGAAGTGCGAAAGGGGCTGCGGGGCTTCTCGGTGCGAGTCATGCCCGTCAGTTGAATGCGGTTCCACTACAACAACTCGTCCCCTGACGATGCTCCGTATTGCATCCAGACCAACGCGATCGCGGCGACCACCAGAAATACAACCGCGGCGTTGGCCGCGATCGGATCTGAATCGCCTCGGACGACTACGTGCCCTCGGAGGAAGGGATCGGGCGCAACAAGGCGACCGCGAGCAGGATCCCGGCTGGGATCACACCTCGTGGGTCAAACCAGTCCAGAGTGAGGCTCACCGAGATGAAGGCGACAATGTAAATCAGCGAGGCCAGTTCCACTCTCCGGCTGGACCAATGTGATCGCAGTTTCCAGATGAGGGACCCGAGTGCCAGCCCACCGACGACGCCCAAAGGGACCGCCAGGTAATCACGGGCGACTTGGTTGGTCATATGAGAAACCAGAGCCAGGCCACCGACCACGACCACCAACATGCCGAGGATGGATAGAGGTTGAGTTCGACCCGGTCTGATCCTCGTCGCGATCACCAGCAGCGGGCCGACCATCACCAGGAAGACGAGAAAGTAGATGAGGATGCTCGACACGCTACCGGGAGCACCGATGGGTCTACCCCGGACCTAACGTCCCGGTATGGAACGACAGAACATCTCCTCGGGAAGCCCGTTTGAGAAAACGATCGGGTTCAGCAGGGCGGTCCGGGTCGGCGATCGTGTGATCGTGTCCGGCACAGCCCCGATCTGGCCCGACGGAACAGTGGACCCCGACCCCGGAGCGCAGGCGCGACGTTGTCTCGAGATCATGCTCACCGCTCTCACGGAAGCGGGTGGGGGACCCGAGGACGTGGTCAGGACCAGGATGTTCCTGACCGACTCCGACGATGCCGGCCCAATCGGCGAGGCTCATGGCGAAGTGTTTTCGGGAATCAGACCGGCCTCCACGATGGTTGTCGTAGGTGCTCTGCTCGACTCCCGGTGGAAGGTCGAGATGGAACTCGAGGCTGTCTTGACGAGTTGATTGCTCTGATGGTGGAAACAGGAGGACTTTGATGTTCGGACGAAAGAAGACCGAGATCCCCGAAGCGGAAACCGCCTTGCCCGGACGGTCACATGCAGTCGAGGTTCCCCCGGCTCATTTCGTGAATGGCAACCCCCTCGTCGGCCCTTTTCCCGAGGACGCCGAGTCGGCCGTGTTTGGCATGGGGTGCTTCTGGGGAGCTGAGCGCCGGTTCTGGAAGATGGATGGTGTCTACAGCTCGGCCGCCGGATACGCCGGTGGCTACACACCCAATCCCTCGTATGAGGAGGTGTGTACCGGGCGCACCGGGCACTCAGAGGTCGTACTCGTCGTGTACCGGCCCTCGGAGGTTGCTTATGAGGAGCTGTTGAAGGTCTTCTGGGAGACCCATGACCCGACCCAGGGCATGCAGCAAGGCAACGACATCGGTTCCCAGTACCGGTCCGCGATCTACACCACGACCGACGAGCAACTGGAGACGGCCAAGCGCTCGCAGGACAAGTATCAAGCTGAGCTGACCCCGCTCGGGTTCGGCGACATCACCACCGAGATCGCCCCCCTCGGCGAGTTCTACTACGCCGAGGATTACCACCAGCAGTACCTGGCCAAGAATCCACATGGTTACGACTGCCACGCCAACACCGGTATCGCCTACCCGCTGGACTGATTGGTCGCCGCTCACCTGCGGGTAGGTTTGGTTGGTGTCCTGAGGAAAGGCATCGATCATGACGAGTGTGGCGATCAACGGGTTCGGTCGGATCGGCCGCTGCTCCTTCAAGCAGTTCTTGGCCGATGACCGTTTCGAAGTGGTGGGGGTCAACGACCTATCCGATCACGAGGAACTTGCGTATCTCTTGAAGTACGACTCGGTGCACGGCTGGTACCCGCGCAAGGTGTCGACCACCGGAGACCGACTGGTGGTTGACGGGGTGGAAATCCCGTTCACCCAGGAGCGCGATCCCTCAAAGTTGCCCTGGGGCGAGGTAGGCGCCGAGGTGGTGATCGAGGCCACGGGGGCTATGCGCAGCCGGGAGGATGCGGCCGGTCATCTCGAGGCCGGTGCAGCCAGGGTCGTGATCTCGGCCCCTTCCGATGATGCCGACGCCACCTTCGTCTTCGGCGTCAACGACGACACCTATGACCCCGAAAAGCATTTCGTGGTCAGCAATGCGTCCTGCACCACCAATTGCCTGGCTCCTATGGCCAAGGTCCTGTCGGACAGTTTCGGAGTGGAGCATCTCATGATGACCACGATCCATGCATACACCAGCAGCCAGTCCCTGATGGACCAGCCAACACGCAAGCGCCGTCGGGGACGGGCCGCCGCCCTTTCGATCATCCCCACCACCACCGGCGCCACCAAGGCAACGGCGCTGGTGATTCCCGAGTTGGACGGGCGGATGGACGGGATGGCGTTTCGGGTCCCGGTCGAGGATGGGTCGGTGACGGACATCACCGCCCTGCTCGGGCGCAAGGTCACCATCGACGAGGTGCACGGTGCGCTGACCGAGGCCGCAGAAGGGCGGATGAAGGGTGTTCTCCGGGTCACCGACGAGGCACTTGTCTCCCGGGACATCATCGGAGACCCTCATTCCTCGATCGTCGACTCGGAGTCGACGCTTCTGTTACAGGACAATGTGGTGAAGATCGTCTCCTGGTACGACAACGAATGGGGCTACTCGGCCCGGATGGTCGATATGGCAGCGGTGGTCAGCGGGGCTTGACCCGTTCGGGACCCGATTGATCTCAGCTCTTTGGCCGGAGCATCCAGAACTCGTTGAACTCGGCGCATCGGCCGTCATCTGCAAAACGCAGGAGAAAGCAGTTGTAGTAGGTCTCTCCCTGGCCGTCACCGCGGGTGTGATAGTCGCTGACCCCCGTGGCCACGGCCCGGTCACCTTCGACGGCGAAAGGCTCGTAGTGCGCCTCCCACGACCCGGGCGGATCGTCCTCGTCGAGCCATGCCGCCACGATCGCGTCGTGTCCCCGGGCCGTGGCCTGCTCGCTCTGCCAGGGCCGGAAGCCATATGCGGCGTCCTCGGTGAAGAGGTCCTTGATCGATCCGGGATCGTTGGCCCGCCATGCCTCGACGTAGCGGCCGAGCCATGTCTGCACATCGTTTTTGTCCATGACCGAAATCGTAGGCTCGCCTCGATCGAGTCGACAGAGATGTCTGATCGGGAGCTTGGCTGGAGAGAAGGCGGCACGATGCAATCCGACACAGAGCCAACAGGGCTGGCGGGCCCGGAAGGGGGTGTCGTGGAGCGTCGCGGATGATGCCTGCGTAATTGGGTTCCACAGGTCCGTATTTTGAGCCCAGTTCGTCCCGATTACGGGTAGGGCCTAGCCGCCGACTGTGAGGGAAGCGGCCAATGCTTCCCGGACCACCGTCTCCACGGGGAGCCCGAACTCGATCTCGTTCTGAACATCGGGCGTGACCCCAACGTCGCCGAAGTCGAGGCCACCCGGGGTCAGCCAACGGGCGATGGTGAGCTTCAGTGCGCCTCCATTGGAGAGGCCGAACCGCTGTTGGACGGTGTTCTTGCCGAAGGTGTTCTCGCCAACGACCGTTGCTCGCCCACGTTCCTGTAGGACCGCCGACACCACCTCGGACGCCGATGCGCTTCCCCGGTTGACCACGAACACCACCTCGATGTCCTCCGGGACGATCGGGTGCCCGGTCACCGGATATGAGATCGACGACTCGGGGCCCTCGGTGACGACCACATCGCCGTCAGGCAGGAAGGCAGATGCCACGTCGATCGCCGTGTCGAGCAGGCCACCGGGGTTGTCCCTCAGGTCGATGACCAGTGAATCGACACCCTGGCCGAGGAGATCGGTCAGTGCCTCCTCGAACTGCTCGTCGGCATTGTCGGTGAACAGGTTGAGGGCGATATACCCGGCATCGTCGACCATCTCGCTGACAACGGCCGGGACGACGAAGGCAGCGCGGGTGATCGCGACGTCGAATACATCCGATGCGCGCTCGACAGTCAGCACCACCTCGGTGCCGGCCGGGCCCCGCACCGTGGCGGTGACCTCATCGATGGTCCAACCCTGGATGTCCTCGCCGTCGACCTGGAGGATCAGGTCTTCTCTCTGCAGACCCGCATCCTCGGCCGGCGTCCCAGCGATAGTGGAGACGATGTACATGCGGCACGTGTCGGAGATCACCGCGCAGAGCTCGTCTTGGCCAGAGGAGGAGTCCTCGGCAGTGACGAGTGCCCCGATTCCCTGGATCTCCCCGTTTTGCTCCTCCTCGACCAGATCCAGGGCTTCGGGATCGAAATAGACCGAGTTGGCATCGAGACCGTAGGTGGTGAGGCCCCACACCATCGCCTCGGCTGCCTCGACGCTGTTCTCAGCCGCCACACCGGCCAGGTCGCATGTCGCCTGGAATGCCACCGCGGGCGCGGCGCACACAAGCTCCGAAGTCGCAGTGGTGCCATCGAGATCCGCGAGCCCCAGGGACGCCGCCTCGGCGAGAGCGTCATCGGAGATCTCGTCGACATAGTGCCGGCGGATCAATTCGTACGCCTCACACACGATTTCAACATCGGCGTCGACCGGGTCGCATCCCACCAGACGGACCGGTCGACCGTCGTTCTCACCCGTTGTCGGCTCGGTTTCGCCCGCCGTTGTCGGCTCGGTTTCGCTCGCCGTCGTGGTCGAGGTGGTGCTGGGAATCTCAGGCTCGGTGATGAGGCTGCAAGCAGACAGGAGCATCGTCAGGGCGATCGCTGTTGGAAATGGACGTCTGTGGCTCATTGTCCTTCAAATGCCAGATCGGCAAGCGCTCCGGTGGCCATGGTCCGGGGAAGCTCGATGGTGCGGTCCGGGAGGACTCCGGTGCCAGCCACCGTGGTGCCATTCGGGCTCAGCCAGCGTGCAACAGCCACGGTGAACTCTCCGCCGTTTTTCAGCTCGAAGGCTATCTGGACTGCGTCCTTACCGAAGGTGGCCTCCCCGATGATCTCGGCTCCTCTCCGATCGCGAAGGGCGGTAGCGAGGATCTCGGCGGCAGAGGCGGTGCCGCCGTTGACGAGGACGGCGATCTCGAGGTTTCTGGCGAGGCCGCCCTCTCCGGCCTCGTACTCGAAATTCTCACCGGGGCCTACCGTCTCGACCACGACTCCACCTTCCATGAACTCAGTGGCGACCTCGATGGCGGAGTCGATGAAACCTCCAGGGTTGTCTCTCAGGTCAACGACGAGACGATCGATGGGGCCCTGCATGAGCTCGGTCAGCCCGTTGCGAACCAGTTCGGGCATGTCGGACTCGAAGTCCGGGATCCGGATATACCCGACATCGCTGCGGGGGACGTCGATCTCCACAGTCGGCACCACCAGCGGTGCTCTCTCGATGTCCAGATCGATGGTTTGGTCGTCCCGTTCCAGCTCGATCTCGACAAGACCGGTCTCGTTACCGGCGATACGGGTGGCGGCATCGACGAATCCGAGCCCGTCGACGGGCTCCCCGTCGACCGCGGTGATCTGGTCCCCCGCCTGCAGGCCGGCATCGGCACCGGGGTTGTCCTCCAGGACGAAGACAATCTCGAGGCGGCAGGCGCTGGTGACGCGAACGCATTTGGACCCAGCGGCGTCGGTCGCATCGAGGAGGATCCCGAGCCCGCCGACCAGGCCGTTCGCCCGGAAGCTGCCGACCGCCTCCGGGGGCACGTAGTAGGTGAACTGCCCGAGACCGGTGTCGCCCATGGCGACCACCGCTGCTTCGACGCCCTCCGCCACCGGAATCCCGGACTCGGAGATGCGGTCAGCGAGGACATCGCAGAGACCGGAAAAGGCCGGGTCGGGTATGGCGCAGAACAGGGTTCGAGGAGCAGGCTCGGTGACATCGGTGCTGAAACCCTCCAAACCGTCCAGGGCAGCTTCGGCCAGGACCATCGGGTCGATGGGCCGATCCATGTGCCATTCCTGGACCAGTTCGTAGGCCTCGCAAAGCGGTGAGAAGCCGACCTGTGGAGCGGTGCAACCTTGAACGGCCACCGGAATCTCCATTGGCTGGCTGCTGGTCGTGGTCACAACGGTTGTCGTGGTCGCCGTAGACGACGACGTGGTCGTTCCCGGGTCTGCTGCGGTCTCGCCGCACGCGGCCAGCAACAGCACGAGAGACACGAGGAGATTGCGCATCACGGCCATTATCGGCAACACATGCCCATTACCGTCGTGATTGATGCACCTGCGAGTCGTGCTGCGCAGCCCCGGCGGGGAGACCGTCACCCGCGATGTCCGGGATCAGTCCTGGGCTGAGCCCGAGGGCAGCCCTGACCAGACTGTCGGCGCCGACCTCTGGGCTCTTCCGGGTCTGGTCGATGCCCACGCCCATCTGGCCAAAGAGACAATGGACTTTGGCCCCGGCGACCTCGACGGCGCCTCGATTAGGGCGAGACTCGCCCTTGAGTCGGGGGTGGGATTGCTCTTGGACAAGGGGTGGAGCGATCTGACGGTCGTCGACCTTGTCGACAAGCTCGACCCGGAAGACCGGCCCGAGATCGAGGCTGCGGGCGCCATGTACGCGGTCGAAGGTGGTTATTGGGAGGGCTTCGCCCGAGTCATCACCCCCGGTGGCGTGACCGCGGCGGTTTCCGAGGCCGCTCGGGAAGGGAGGGGCTGGGTCAAGCTGGTTGGCGACTGGCCACGCAAGGGTGTCGGGCCGGTGGCCAATTTCTCCCAAGATGAGCTGGCGACAGCGGTCGAGGTGGCCGAAGGGCTCGGTAGCCGGGTCGCAATTCACACCATGGCACGGGAGGTTCCGTCGATGGCGGTGCAGGCTGGTGTCCATTCGATCGAGCACGGTCTATTCCTGTCTCACCACGACCTGGCAGAGCTCGGTGCCCGGGCGGGGAGCTGGGTCCCTACGGCGCTTCAGATGGAGGCAGTGATCCGACAACTGGGAGCCGACTCTTCCGGAGGACGTCTGCTGCGGGAGGGGCTCGACAACGTGGCCGGCAATCTCGCCGTAGCGGTCGAGGCCGGCGTCCAGGTGCTGACCGGGACCGACCTGGCCGTTGGCAGCCATCAGGTCGCACTGGAGGCGATCCGGCTTTGGGAGATGGGCATGGACACCCGCGCCGTCATCGACGCGGTCTCGTTCTCGGGGTTTCGGGCGACCAGCCGTGCCTGCTTCGAGGTTGGTGCTCCGGCCGATGTGGTCCTGTTCTCAGAGGACCCGACCAATGATCCGAGAGTCCTCACCCACCCAGAGCGGGTGCTCCGCCTCGGGAAGATCGTCAGATGAGACTGGTCCTGGCTTCGGACTCACCGCGACGCAAGAGACTGCTGGAGACATTGCAGCTGGAATTCGATGTCCGACCCACCGACATCGACGAGACCAGGCTTCCCGGCGAGGGGCCGGCCGCCTATGTCGAGAGGGTGGCACGAGCGAAGGCGGAGGCCGGGGCCGGCGAGGGGGTGATCGTCATCGCCGCCGACACGACAGTGGTCCATGAGGGGAAGATCCTGGGCAAGCCCGGGCACCCCGAAGAGGCGCGATCGATGTTGCGGCGTCTCGAAGGGGATGTGCATGAGGTTTTCACCGGTCTGGCGGTGGGCTCATGGGAAGGTGAGGCCCGGATCAGGGCTCTGGTCGATGTCGCCGAGGTCGAGTTCCTCCCGATGACCGACGAGGAGATCGCCGATTACGTTGAAACCGGGGAGCCGATGGACAAGGCCGGGGCCTACGCTCTCCAGGGCCTCGGCGGGATCTTTGTCAAGCGGGTGAACGGGAGCCCGTTCACGGTTATCGGGCTTCCGATACACCTCCTATCCCGGCTGATGGCGGCCGCCGGTGGGGAGTTGTCTGCGTTCAGAGCGGGCGTCGAGGGGTAACTTGCGATCATGAATCGAACCGCCTGGATTCTCGCCGGTCTCTTTGTTGTCATCGTTGTCGTGCTCATCTTCATGTTCGGAGATGACGAGGGTGAAGAGACGACGACCTCTTTGGGGGGTACGACGACCACGCTCGATGGGACCACAACCTCGGTCGACGGCACCACCACAACGGGACAGGAAACCACCACGACCTCCGGGGAAACCACGACCACGACACTGGGAACTACCACCACGGCCGGGCTCGAGGGCAACTGGGCGGATGATCCGGTTGTCGTTGCCGGCTTTGGCGCCCTGGGATGGTGGGACGGAAGCGGTTGGGTCCAGGTCGAAGAGGGATCCGATCTCCCTCTGAGTGGTGACGAGAGCTATCAGGTGGCATTCCTCGGGCTCCAGGCGATCACGACCGGCGGCGCGCCGACCACTCTCTGTGAGCCTCTGCTGAACCCCGGTGTGGAGCTGGACAACGAGCAACTACTTGGTGACTTCCCTGGCCCCTATGGGGTGGCAATCTCGGCCTCCTGGGACCTGGTCCCGCATCTCGTCGAAGAGCTCGAGGACGACGGCACCTATGCCGCCTTTGCCGGTGAGATTCTCACCGAGCGCGGGCTGGACGTTCCCGACCCGGTGATCAAGCAGGTGCTCCGGGTGGATCTCGAGGGCGACGGGGTGAACGAGGTGCTGGTCGTGGCGGAAGACGTGACCGACGGCTTGTTTGCCGAGGATGGCGACTATTCGATCGCCTTCATGCAGCGCACCGTGGGTAGCGACATCCGGACCTTCATCCTTGGGGAGTCGGTGATCGTCACCGCCGACAACCCGTTGGTGAACGCGTACTCGATCGGAGCCGTGGCCGACCTGAACGATGACGCGAAGATGGAGATAGTGCTCTCCTCGGCGTATTACGAGGGGCTCGGAGTCGAGGTCTTTGAGTGGATCGACGATGACCAGGGACTGGTTTCCCAGATCACCCAGGGCTGCGGTGCTTGATGGAGAACCCGTTTCTCGGCCGGCCGACGTATGTCGGGCACACCGGAATCGAGTTGACCGAGGCTTCATCTGACGCTTGTTCGGGCACGATCGTGATCAACGAGAACCACCACCAACCCTATGGGGTGGTGCATGGCGGGGTGTACTGCACCCTGATCGAGACACTCGCTTCCACCGGAGCCGCCCTCTGGGCCATGGACAACGGGATGGCTGGTTGTGTGGGCGTTTCCAACCAGACCGACTTCATCCGGGCGACGCGGGAAGGGGTGCTGGTCGGGTCGGCGACCCCGATCCACCGGGGTCGGACCCAACAACTGTGGCAGGTCACCGTGGTGCGAGAGGAAGACGGCAAGCTCATCGCCCGCGGCCAGGTACGACTGCAGAACGTAAAAGACGTCGAGGCGCTCTACCCTGAGGGGTGATGCTCCGCATCGGCCCCCTCACCGTCGACCCTCCGGTCGTGCTCGCCCCGATGGCCGGGATCACCAACGCCCCGTTCCGTCGTCTTTGTCGTGAGTATGGGGCCGGTCTCTATGTCTCGGAGATGATTGGAGCTCGCGGCCTCGTCCAGGGCGACGAGAAAACCCGGCAACTGGCCGGCTTTGCCCCCGACGAGGCCCTGCGGTCTATCCAGCTGTACGGGACAGATCCCGGATCCCTCGGTGAGGCCGTCTCCTACCTGGTCGAGGTGGAACAGGTCGACCACATCGACATGAACTTCGGCTGCCCGATGGGCAAGGTGACCCGGCATGGAGGCGGTGCAGCCCTTCCCTGGAAGCGCGATCTGTTCCGGTCGATCGTCCGGGCCGCCGTATCCAACGCCGGATCGGTCCCAATCACGGTCAAGTTCCGCAAGGGGATCGACGACGACCATCTCACCTATTTGGAGACCGGGCTGATTGCCGAGGAGGAGGGGGCGGCCGCTGTTGCCCTGCATGCGCGCACCGCTCGCCAGCTCTACTCGGGTGAAGCCGACCGGGAAGCGATCGCACGGCTCAAGGGGACAGTCACGTCGATCCCGGTTCTCGGCAATGGCGACATCTGGACCGCCGGTGATGCCCTGGAGATGATGGCCCGCACCGGGTGTGACGGGGTGGTGGTCGGCCGCGGGTGTCTGGGCCGGCCCTGGTTGTTCCGTGACCTCGCCAACGCCCTGTCGGGCGGGGAGGCTCAGGATCCGCCGGACTCGGGTGAGGTGGCGGCGATCATGATCCGACACGCAGAATTGCTGGTCGAGCATTTCGGGGATCGGGTCGGGATCAGTCTGTTCCGAAAGCATCCCTCCTGGTATCTCAAGGGTTTCCCGGCAGGCCCGGTGATGCGTGACGCCGCGGCCAGGGTCGAGTCCGTCGACCAACTCCGCGAGATCCTCGCCGGGTGGGAGCGGGACATCCCGTTCCCCATCGAGGCCAACCACATGGTCCGCGGCCATTCCCACGGCCCCCGCCCGGTCCGCCTCCCCCACGGCTTCCTGGACCACCGGGACGGGGACCGGCTCGGCCGCGAGGCCGAGCAGGTGGTCAGCGGGGGCTGAGAACCGCGTTCCTAAGGCTTGACGTCACGCATACATGACGCACTGCATTGAGAATGAAGACTACGACCGCTCGGCGTAGCCGGCCACCGCGGAGAGCATGAGATGAGCCATCGCGTCCAGGGTGAGCCCATCCCGGTCGGCCTCGGCGTCGACCTCGACGAAATCCATCGCTATCACCTTCGGGTTACGGGCGCAGCGTCGGATCCCCTCGGCCAGATCCCGAACACCCAGACCTCCTGGTCGGGCCCCCGGGCAGGCCGGGGCCACAGAGCGGTCGAGGACATCGATGTCAACGTCGACGTATACCACTTCGCATTGTCCAGCCAGGTCGGACAGGGCCGAGTCGACGACCGAGGCCATGCCATCGGGCTCAATGTCGGCAACCGTGATCACATTGATCCCCTGCTCGTCGCAGTAGGAGCGGTACTCGGCTGAGTTGGCAAAGGAGTGGATCCCGATCTGCACCACGTTGGTTCCGTGCAATCCGTCCTCGTCGATCAGGCCTCGAACCGGGGTCCCGTTTGTCGGCCCCAGGGCCAAGGTGCGCACATCGTGATGGGCGTCGAAAGTGATGAGACCGACCCGTGCGATGTCTGATGAGATCGCCCGCACCAGCGGCCTGGTGATCGCGTTGTCCCCACCCAGGTAAACGGTCAGGTCGGCTTGAGTCAGGGAGCCAGCCAGTTGCTCCACCACCTCCGGCATCTGATGCATGTCCAACTCGGATACCGCCCAATTGCCCTCGTCACGGACTGCAACGCCACCGAAGTCGACCCCCCACTCGCCGTGAAAGGTCGAAAACCGGCCGAGACGATCGCGAACCGCAAGTGGGGTGAGATCGGCACGCGACAGGGAGAGCGAGGCCTTCGATGAGGGGACTCCGACCACGAGAACATCAGGGTCCGGATGGTCCTGTGCCAGCCAGACGTCGGCCCGAGGCCAGTGTGGATCGTTGATCCTCATTGTCGACAGCGTATCGGCGCCCATCACGGACCAAATAACCGACAGGTCCGTTCGTCCCGGGTTTCGCATTCTCAATGCAGGACGTCACACATGTGTGACGCCAAGCATTAGGAACGCGGCTCAGAGCATGGGGATGTCGACCCCGCGCTCTCGTGCCACGCGCTGGGCGATCTCGTAGCCGGCGTCGGCGTGCCGCATTACCCCGGTGCCGGGGTCGTTGGTGAGGACCCGTTCCACACGGAAGGCACCCTGTTCGGTGCCGTCGGCGACCACCTGGGCTCCGGCGTGGATCGAATTGCCGATCCCCACACCACCACCATGATGGACCGCTACCCAGGCTGCGCCCGATGACACGTTGAGCATGGCGTTGAGGATCGGCCAGTCGGCAACCGCGTCCGAACCATCGGCCATGGCCTCGGTTTCGCGATAGGGGGAGGCGACCGAGCCTGAGTCGAGGTGGTCGCGTCCGATGACGATCGGCGCCGAGACCTCGCCGGATGCGACCAGTTCGTTGAACCGCAACCCGGCCAGGTGACGCTCCCCATACGAAAGCCAGCAGATCCGGGCGGGCAAACCCTGGAAGTGGACCTTCTCGCGGGCCATGTTCAGCCACCGGTGGAGTGACTCGTTCTCGGGGAACAGATCGAGGAGCGCCCGGTCGGTGGCCTCGATGTCGGCCGGATCGCCGCTGAGCGCCACCCATCGAAACGGTCCGGAGCCCTCGCAGAACAGGGGCCGGATGTAGGCGGGGACGAAGCCGGGGTAGGAGAAGGCATCGCGATATCCGGCGGTCATCGCCTCACCCCTGAGGTTGTTCCCGTAGTCGAAGGTCTCCACCCCCGCACTCTGGAAACCGACCATCGCCTCACAATGAGCGGCCATCGACTCCCGTGCTGCCTTGATGTACGTGTCCGGGTCATCGTCTCGCAGCTGCTGGGCCTCGTCGAGGGTGTATCCGGCCGGGATGTATCCGTAGAGCGGGTCGTGGGCCGAGGTCTGGTCGGTGACGATGTCCACGTCCAGGCCCATTTGGAGCAGACGTGGGAAGAGGTCGGCAGCATTGCCCAAGAGCCCGATGGAGACTGCCTCACGGTTCGCCTTGGCTTCCAGGGCGCGCTCCACCGCCCGGTCGATGTCCTCGTAGCTCTCGTCGAGGTAACCCGTCTCCAACCGGCGCTCGATTCGGTGCGGGTCGACCTCGACACAAAGCGCAACCCCACCGTTCATGGTGATCGCCAGCGGCTGGGCACCACCCATCCCGCCCAGGCCGGCGGTGAGGGTGAGGGTCCCGGAAAGCGTCCCGCCGAACTTCTGCTCGGCGATAGCGACGAAAGTCTGATAGGTGCCCTGGAGGATGCCCTGGGTCCCGATGTAGATCCAGGACCCGGCGGTCATCTGCCCGTACATCATCAGACCCTCGGCCTCCAGCTTCCAGAAGTGCTCGAGCGTGGCCCAGCGGGGGACGAGGAGGCTATTGGCGATGAGCACCCGTGGCGCCATGTCATGGGTGCGAAAGACACCGACCGGCTTACCTGATTGGACCAGGAGGGTCTCGTCATTGGCCAGCCGCTCCAGGGTGCGCACGATGGCATGCAGACTCTCTATGTTGCGGGCCGCCTTGCCCCGCCCGCCGTAGACGATCAGATTCTCGGGGTCCTCGGCCACATCCGGGTCGAG
>CAZRID010000057.1:0-13069 GCA_964600055.1 uncultured Acidimicrobiaceae bacterium | reverse complement strand
AGGCCGAGGACGCAGCCAGCGGCGTCGAGGGCCGGCGAGACCGCGCAGCTATTCGGGCGGCGGGCCACTAGGCGCCGGGTACCCTCGCCAATAGAGGGAAAGGAGGTGATTGTGAAGAGAAGCTACGCACGGCTTACCGAGCCTCTGGTCCGGGACAACGGCGCATTGCGCTCTGCCTCCATGGCCGAGGCCATCGAGCGGGTGGCCACGGGTCTCGCCGACTACCGGGGAGATTCGTTCGGCCTGTTCAGCTGCTCGAAGGGGACCAACGAGATGAACTACATGGCACAGAAGTTCTCCCGGGTGGTCATGGCGAGCAACAACATCGATAGCTGCAATCGGACTTGACACGCTCCATCCGTCGCCGGTCTGGCGGCAGTGTTCGGGGCTGGTGGCGGCACTAGCTCCTATCAAGAGATTGAGGAGACAGACCTCATAATCATGTGGGGATCGAACGCGCGCGAGGCGCACCCCATCTTCTTCCACCACGTCCTCAAGGGCATCCACAACGGTGCCCGGATGTTCGCCGTCGACCCGCGACGCACCTCGTCCGCCGAATGGGCCGACGTCTGGCTCGGGATCGACGTTGGCTCCGACATCGCCCTCTCCAACGCCGTGGCCAGGGAGATCATTCACAATGACCTCCACCACAAGGACTTCATCGCACACGCAACCGCAGGCTTCGACGATTACGCCGCCTCGGTCGAGCCCTACACCCTCGAGCGCGGCCAGGAGATCACCGGGGTGCCGGTCGAGGCCATCAGGCAACTGGCCCACGAATACGCCACTGCACCCACGGCCCAGCTGTGCTGGACCCTCGGCATCACCGAGCACCACAACGCCACCGACAACGTCCTGGCGCTGATCAACCTGGCACTTCTCACCGGGCACGTCGGCCGCTATGGCTCGGGCTTGGTCCCTCTCCGGGGCCAGAACAACGTCCAGGGCGGCGGTGACATGGGAGCAATTCCGAACAAGCTCCCCGGTTTCCAGGACGTGGAGAACCCCGAGCTCCGGATGAAGTTCGAATCGGTTTGGGGCACCACGATCCCGGAGAAGGCCGGGCTGCATATAAGCCTGATGCACGAAGCCATGGACGAGGGCCGTCTGCGAGCCCTGTACGTCATCGGGGAGAACCCGCTTCAGTCCGAGGCCGATGCCAAGCAGATGGAGCGACGTCTCAAGGGTCTCGACTTCATGGTGGTCCAGGACCTCTTCCTCACCGCCACCGCCGAGATCGCAGACGTGGTCCTCCCCGCCGCCGGTTGGGGTGAGACCGAGGGAACCTTCACCTCGAGCGAGCGGAGGGTGCAAAGAGTGCGCAAGGCAATCGAGCCACCCGGCGAGGCGACGGATGACATCGAGCTCCTGAGCATGGTGGCCCGGGCCATGGCCCACGACTGGCCCACCCCCACCGCCGAGGAGACGTGGGAGGAAATTCGCCAACTCTCACCGATGCACGGCGGGATGGCCTACCAGCGTCTCGACGAGGCGGGTGGGCTGCAGTGGCCATGCCCCACCGAGGATCACCCCGGCTCTCTCTTCCTCCACGGCCGGCTCTGGGAGGAAGAGACAGGCCCATCGGCCCCGTTCTTCGCCGTGGAGTGGGTGGCGCCGGTCGACACCCTCACCAATGACTTCCCGATGCGTCTCACCACCGGGCGCAGGCTCGACTCCTACAACACCGGTGTCCAGAGTGGTCGTTACCCCTCACCACGCCGCATCCATGGCGTGCTCGACCTATCCCCCGAGGACGGGGAGAGACTCGGGGTGCGAGAAGGCGACCAGGTGAAGGTCACTTCGCGTCGTGGCACTCTCGAGGCACCGGTTCGATTCGACCGGTCGCTGCGCCCCGGACTGGCCTTCATGGCGGTCCACTTCCCCGACGACACCGATGTCAACCAGCTCACCATCGACGCCTGGGACCCAAAGTCGGGCACCGCCGAGTTCAAGGCGACCGCGGTGCGGGTCGAAGCATTGGTCGCGAGCTGATGGATCTCCGGGCCCTACTCGATCGCCCGACGGCGACGGAACGAGCCGCCGTCGACCGGCTCCTGGGCGAGCCTGCTTCCGGTTGGGATGGCGGCGAATTCTCGCTTCTCGACGGTCACGTGGCCTACGGCGGTCATGCCGCCCGGGCCCGGCGCCACCTGCTCCTCCCGGCGCTCCACGCCGTGCAGGATGCGGTCGGCTCGGTGAGCAAGGGTGCATTGGGATACATCTCGGAGCGGCTGACCGTTCCCCCGGCGGAGGCCTACGGGGTGGCCACGTTCTACGCACTGCTCAACATCGAGCCCCGATCGCGGACTCTGATCCACGTGTGCGACGACATCGTCTGTCTCCAGAACGGAGCGGGAGAGTTGAAGGAATCGTTGGAGGAAGCGATCGGGCCGGCAGGAGGCGGCGGTCCCGAGGTGAGCTGGACCTCGAGCCCTTGTCTCGGCCAATGCGAGCGGGCGCCTGCTGCCCTGGTCCACACCGCCGGCTCCGGATATCAGAACATCGCACCCGCCGACGTCGGCACCCTCACCGGGCTGGTGTTCGACGAACTACCCACCGGTCTCATCCATCAAGAGAGATCAGAACTGCGACTGCTCCGCCGGATCGGTGTCGTCGACCCCGACCGTCTCGACGAGTACCGCTCCGCCGGCGGATACGAGGCGCTGGAGAAGGCGATCGAGCTGGGTCGGGAGAGTCTCATCGCGGCGCTGGAACAGTCGGAACTCCGGGGACGTGGCGGCGCGGCGTTTCCGATCGGCCTCAAATGGCGCGGGGTGTCGGAGGCCGACGGCAATGAGAAGTACATCATCGCCAATGGGGATGAGTCCGAGCCCGGAACCTTCAAGGATCGGATCCTGATGGAGGGCGACCCGTTTGCGGTAATCGAGTCGATGACCATCGCCGGTTACGCGACCGGGGCGACAAGGGGCTTCGTGTACGTGCGGGGCGAGTACCCGGTGGCCGAGCGTCGTCTGGCCGGTGCGATCGAACAGGCCCGGCAACAAGGGCTGCTCGGGTCTGACGTGGCCGGAGCCGGGTTCGACTTCGACATCGAGGTGCGACGCGGGGCCGGGGCGTATATCTGCGGTGAGGAGACCGCCCTGTTCGCGTCGATCGAAGGTCACCGTGGGGAGCCGCGGCAAAAGCCACCCTTCCCCACCGAGAAGGGGGTCTTCGGCAAGCCGACCTCGGTCAACAACATCGAGACTCTGGTGGCTGTGCTCGCAGTCCTCGAGATGGGCCCTGAGGCGTTCGCCGACATCGGCACCGAAGGCTCCAAGGGGCCCAAGCTATTCTGCATCTCCGGCGCGGTGGAGAGACCGGGCCTGTACGAAGTCCCCTTCGGCACGACCCTGCGTGACCTCATCTCGCTGGCCGGTGGCATCCGTGATGAGAAGGAGATTGGGGCGGTTCTGGTCGGTGGAGCCGCGGGAAGCTTCGTCGACCAGGGCTCGCTCGACATGGAGCTCACCTTCGAGGGCGCGGCCGCCGCCCGAGCCAGTCTCGGCTCAGGGGCGGTCATCGTCTTCGACGATCAGACCGACTTCGGGCAGGTGCTGCGCAGGATTGCCCAGTTCTTCCGTGACGAGTCGTGCGGGCAATGTGTCCCGTGCCGGATCGGGACGGTCCGTCAGGAAGAGGCGCTGGCCCGTCTCGCGGTCGGACAGCCTTTGGGCAGCGCCGCCGAGGAGAGGGTGCGACTCGATGATCTGGCCCGGGTCATGGGTGACGCCTCCATCTGCGGGTTGGGCCAGACCGCGGCGTCGGCGGTGCAATCCGCAATCCGTATCGGGCTCCCGGGAGCAGTGTCGTGACCATCACCAGACAGCCTGTCTCCATCGTCTCGGCTCGGGTCAACGAGATCGACGTCGCGCTTGCGGAAGGATTGACCGTCCTCGACGCCTGCCGGGCAGTCGGAGCCGACATCCCGACCCTCTGTTACGGGCCGACGATGACAGCTGCCAACGCCTGTCGCGTGTGCGTCGTTGAGGTCGAGGGCTCACGGACTCTGGTTCCTTCCTGTTCACGCAAGCTCGAAGAGGGGATGCAGATCCACACCGAGTCCGACCGGGCCCGTCACAGCCGGCGCCTGGTGATGGAGCTGCTGGGCTCGGCATCCGAACTGGATCACGCCGGGGGCCAGCTCGAGGCGTGGATGACCAAAGCCGGTGCCCGCCCCACTCGTTTTGGCGCTCCCGAGCCCGAAGCTCGCAGGCATACCCCGATTCCCGGCCACCATCACGCTCCCAATCCCGATCTCGCAGCCAGGGTCGCCGAGCCGGTCAAAGTCGAGGACGACCTCTACGTACGGGACTACACACGATGCATCCTCTGCTATCGATGCGTCGATGCATGTGGGGTGGAGCATCAGAACACCTTTGCCATCGCCGTGGTCGGGCGAGGATTTGACGCGCGGATCTCCACCGAGTTCGACGTCATGCTCCCCGACTCGGCCTGTGTCTATTGCGGCAACTGCATCGCCGTCTGCCCCACCGGTGCCCTGGTCGGCAAGATCGAGTTCGACATGAGGGTTGCCGAAACCTGGGACGAGTCCCGCCAGGAGGTGACCCGAACCGTCTGCTCCTACTGCGGTGTTGGCTGCAACCTCGACCTGCACACCCAGGACGGCACGATCGTCAACGTGACCTCGCCCCACGACCATGACGTGACTCTGGGCAACCTCTGTGTGAAGGGGCGCTTCGGCTGGATGTACGTCAGCAGCGGCACCGATGCCTGAGTCAGAACTGGTCAGCACCCGACCGGTGATCCGGGTGCGCGACACGGCCGAACGGGTCGACGACAGCCTCGTCGTCGAGGAACCCGTGGAGATCAGACTCGACGGAACCCCCCTGGCGGTGGTCATGCGCACCCCCGGCAACGACGCAGAGCTCGCCCTCGGCTTCTTCATCACCGAAGGGATCGTCTCCGGCCCGGCCGAGGTGGCATCGGTCGAGGAGCTTGGTGAGGGGCGCTGGGATGTCAGGCTGACCGGGGCAGCGAAGGTCGACCCCAAGCAGTTCCAGCGCAACTTTTATGCCACGTCTTCATGCGGGGTGTGTGGCAAGGCTTCGATCGATGCGATCAGGGTCGCCGGCTCGGCTCCACCACCCGGCCCCGAAGTCATGGGTGAGACTCTGCTCAAGCTTCCCGCGCGCCTGCTCGAGCAACAGACCGCTTTTCATTCGACAGGTGGGATCCATGCCGCCGCCGCCTTCGAGCCTGACGGGACGCTGGTCGCGGTGCGAGAGGACGTCGGCCGTCACAACGCCGTGGACAAGCTGGTCGGGCATTTCGCCTCGACGCGATGGCCGTTGCACGACCTCGGGCTGCTCGTATCGGGCCGGGTCTCGTTCGAGATAGTCCAGAAGGCAGCCGTGGCCGGGCTCTCACTGGTCTGCGGAGTTTCCGCCGCTTCGAGCCTGGCGGTGGAATTGGGCGAGGAGTTCGGCATGACAGTGATCGGCTTCCTCCGCGACGCTGGCTTCACCATCTACACCGGAGAGCAGCGGGTGACGGGGCTCTGACCGCGCTCCCCGGAACCCCCCTACCGGCTTCGCCGTACTCCCCCCTTCGGGGGGAGAAACGGACCACACGTTTCCTCCCCCGGAGGGGGAGGTGGCCCGCAAGGGCCGGAGGGGGTACTCGTTTCCTCCCCCGCAGGGGGAGGTGGCCCGCAAGGGCCGGAGGGGGTCTTGGCTGGACGCTAGTGCAGCCCCACGATCTCGCCGTCTTCGTTCACATCGACCTTCATGAACCCCGGCGTCGCCCCGAGGCCCGGCATGGTCCTCATCTCCCCCAGTATGGGATAGATAAAGCCGGCACCCACCGAGGCCCGGACCTCTCTGACCGTGACGACGTAGTCATGTGGTGCGCCCTTGAGGGCTGGGTCGTCGCTGATCGAGAGGTGGGTCTTGGCCATGCAGATGGGTAGGTAACCAAAGCCGGCCTTCTCGAAGTCGGCGATCTGGGTCTCGGCCTGTGGCGAGTACTCGACTGACGCCGCCCGGTAGACCTGGGTGGCGATGGTTTCGATCTTCTCCTTGATCGGCCGATCGAGCGGGTAGAGGAACTCGAAATCACTTGGCTCCCTGCACGCCTCGACAACGGCCTCGGCCAGATCACGCGCTCCCTCGCCCCCCAATGCGTGATGCTCGGTGGTGACCGCGGCGAATGCCCCCGCCTTTAGCGCCGACTCCTTGATCAGCTCCAGTTCGTGCTGACTATCGGTGGCGAACTGGTTGATCGCGACCACCACCGGCATTCCGAATTTCCGGACCGTTGCGAGATGTGCCTCGAGGTTGGCCATCCCCGCCCTCAGCAATGGCAGATTCTCTTCGGTGTAGGCCGGGTCGAGTGGCCGCCCTGCCACCACTTTCGGCCCGCCACCATGTGTCTTCAATGCCCGAACCGTGGCCACCATGACCACGCAGTCGGGTCGCAATCCAGAGACCCGGCACTTGATGTCGAAGAACTTCTCCATCCCCATGTCGGCCCCGAACCCGGACTCGGTGACGACATAGTCGCCAAGGTGAAGCGCCATCCGGTCGGCGAGGATCGACGAGTTCCCGTGAGCGATGTTGGCGAAGGGCCCAGCGTGAACGAAGGCGGGCTGCCCCTCGAGAGTCTGCATCAAGTTCGGGTGGAGGGCGTCTTTCATCAGCACGGTCACAGCCCCGGCCACCCCGAGGTCGTCGAGGGTGATCGGGGTTCCGGCCTTGGAGAGACCCATCACGACGCGTCCTACCCGTTCCCGCAGGTTGCGCAGGGCGGAGGTGTAATCCGCTCCGTCGGCCAGGGCGAGGATGGCCATCAGCTCACTCGCCACCGCGATGTCATACCCGGTCTCTCGGGGGCGCCCATCCGCCGCGCCACCAAGTCCGATCACGACGTTTCGGAGCGCACGATCGTTGACATCGACCACCCGACGCCAGCTGATCCGGTTCGGATCGATGGCGAGGCGCTTCAAACCGAGGTCGGACAGCTCGGCCTCTGTCAAACGGCCTTCGTGGTACCAGCGAGCATCGATCGCCGCCGCCACCAGATTGTGTGCAACGGAGATCGCGTGCATGTCGCCGGTGAGATGGAGGTTGAACTCGTCCATCGGCACCACCTGGCTGTAACCGCCACCGGCGGCTCCGCCCTTGATACCGAACGTGGGCCCCATACTCGGCTGCCTGATGCAGGCGATCGACCTGTGGCCGAGGACGCCCAGTCCCTGGACCAACCCCACCGTGGTGGTGGTCTTGCCCTCACCGAGAGGGGTAGGTGTGATGGCAGTGACGTCGACGTACTTGCCGAGCGGGTTGGCGACGATCCGTCGCAAGGCATCGAGATGAATCTTCGCCTTGGCGCTACCGAAGGGGATGATCTCGTCGTCTTCGAGCCCAAGATCCTTGGCTACCTCGGTGATGGGCTTCAACTTGGCGGTGCGGGCGATCTCGAGATCATTCGCCATCGGCGGGACAGGGCTCATATCCGCTAGTTCTAGCGTTGGCGACGGCCGATTGCGGCGAAAGTCATAGGGGCCGCCCGAATACGGCCCCTGATTAAGTGTTAGCGCTTCTAACCGCTCATCATCCGGAAGGGACGATCGGCTCAGCGCTCTCGACCAGTTGCGGCAGGTAGGAGAAGTCCGGGGCAATTCCGTAAGCACCCTCGAGCACGGCCGCTGCCACGAGATTGGCGGCGAACAGGTTGCCGTCGGGCTCCCAGATGTTCATCGACTCGGGCTGCTGATCGGCTCCGAACGTGATCACGTCCTGACCGGTCCAAGACCCGATGTTCCAAAATGGGCCGGCTTGTGTGGGGTTGTCCATCGGTCCCAGGATCGCTGAGTTCCAGGCGAAGAATGTGGGTTTCTGGTACAGCGGTATGACTGCCACATCTTCGAGATAGAGGGCGTCGGCTTGGTTGTACAGCTCGGCGCGGGCGGGCGGATCGACCACGGTGTCGGTCTGGCGGACCAGGGCGTCCACCTCTTCGTTGCAATACCGGGTCACATTTAGATCGCCGAAGCCGTTGGATGCTCCACCTTCGCAGTAGAACACGGTGTTTCCCCCGACCGGGTCAGGCGCACCTACCCATCCGAAGTTGAACAACTGCCAGACGGACGAGTCCCCGTAGAGGAATGCGTCGGCGAAGACCTCCGAGGCAGGCCCAAAGCCGCTGTTGACCTCGATGCCGATCTCGGCGAGGTTGGCCTGGGCGAGCTCGAACTGGAGCTCACGCCCCTCGTTACCCGCCGTGGTGGCCCAGGAGAACGACAGACGTTCGCCACCACACTCATAGATGCCGTCGCCGCCCCGGGTGCAGCCATTGTCGGTGAGCAAAGCTTCGGCAGCCGCCGGGTCATATGGGTACTGCGAGAAATGGTCTTCGTAGTTGGGTGTCCCCACCATCCACACCGTGTTGTTCAGGACTTGGGCATCAGGTGCAAGATTTCGCACCACGACATCCACGATCGCCTCACGGTCGATACTCATGGCGAAGGCCCGACGCACGAACTGTTGCGCAAGAAGCGGGTCGCTGTGGTTGAAGCTGATCTGCTCCCATATCGGACCGAGACCCGCCTCCCATTCGACACCTTCGATCGCGTCCACCTCCTCCACGAGAGATATCTGGGGCTGCGGGTAGAACATGTCGATCTCCTGGCCCCGTAGCGCCTGGATTTGGGTCTGTGAGTCTTCGAGGAAGACGATGTTGATGGTCTGGACGTCGCCCAGCGGAGAGCCGGTCAGGCGATCCTCGGAGGCCCAATAGTTCGGGTTGCGGCTCAGGGTGATCCGCTCGTCGAGGACCCACTCATCCATGACGAACGGTCCCGAGCCCACTCCGATCATCTCGTCCCAGATGGCGTTGAACGGTTGGTTCTCCAGGACGTGCTTGGGCATCACTCCTGGAGACGAGAAGAGTGTCTGCCAGGGGGCATAGATCTCACCGAAGATGGCGAGGAAGGTCTTGTCGTCGACGATCTCGTATCCGGTCATCTGGCTGTAGCCATCACGACTTGTGATGTCTAGGACAGGGTTGATGATGGTTTCGTAGGTGAAGGCGAAGTCGTCCGCCGTCACCGGGGTTTCATCCGACCAAGCCGCGTCCGGGTGAATGTGGTAGAGCACACAGAACGCATCCGGGCAGTCGCCTTCGGCCGCCTGGAACTCGGTGGTCGTGGTGTCTTGGGCAGCGGTTGTCATTGGGGCTTCCGCTGCCGTCGTCGTGGTGCTGGCTCCAGTCGTGCCCGCACAGGCGGCGACCACCAACGACCACACGGCGAGGAGAGAAGTCCATTGAAGAATCTTCTTGGGGCGTGAGGCTGGCATGAGTCGTCTCCTCCTGGTCGATTACCCGCGGCTGACCCCGGCGGGCCCGATGGGAACGGCCGGGAACATCCCGGTATGAGGTGATGCCAGGAGCAGGCCAGACCATGTTGGCCGAAGTCGGAAACCGGTCAGTTGGCCGCGACGACCATGGCTGCCACCGAGGGCGAGGTTGGGCCAGGGCGGGCGCCGCTACCGACTACCCACTGCCGGGCGGGAACACCACTTGCCGAAGGTGCTGTGGAAGCTTTCGGATCTGCCAACCACGTTCGTCGGTGTTGGCGGCAGGGGTAAGACCTAATCGGCGCCATGCGGGGCGTGACCGGGGTGCCTCGTTCCGGCTGCGTGACCTGACGTGGAGCGTCGAAGAGCGTAGAGCCTGGCTGTTCCCCGCCGCCAGGGGTGTTGTGGACGGGATCGACCTCGCTTTCCTCAATCCGAGTGATGCGGATGATCGGAGTCTCCTGATCGCCTTCGAGCACCCCGAGCTCGACCGGGCGCGGGAGAAGGGGATCGAGGAAGTAGTCGTCGACGGCGAAACCATCCGACCTGGGTTGCACCTGACTATCCACGAGGTGGTGGCCAACCAGATCTGGGATGGGAACCCAGAAGTCACATGGAGGACCGCCGAGCGACTCACCGGCCTCAGCTATGACCGCCATGAGGTGCTGCACATGGCGGGCCAGGTGGTGGCGGAAGAGATCTGGGCGGCGTTGCGCGAGGAGCGGCTCCACACACCCGAGCTCATGGCCGCGGGATTGGCCGCCCTTCCCGAGTCGTGGGAGGCACTGCGCAATCGCCCCAACAGACACGACCGCCATCATCCTCGGCGACGCCAGTAAGCGGGCACGGACGGTCCGTAAACCTGTCACAGCGTTCTGTTACAAAGGATGGATGGGGCAGAACAACAAGAGCAGGCGGGCCGCCAAGTCCAGGAAGCGGCGTCAGGAAGCCCGCCGTCCAACACAACACGAGTTCGACCGCGATCAGTACACGGCTCCGTCACCCACCGACCGGGACATGGTGATGGCGGCGGTCCACGCCGAACGAAGGAGAGACGTCGCCGGGCGCGACGTCTTCGTCGGTCTTCTGCTCGATCGGCCCTCCCGCCGGGTGGCGGCCGAGTTGGAGGAAATGCTCGAGCTCCAGGTGTCTTGGATCTGGGAAGGTGGGTGGCAACCCGCCGACGTGATGCGTCTGGCCGCCAAGAAGCTCGGCGACCGGGAAGCCGACTTATTGCGGTGCGCGATGGCGGCCGATGCCGCCGGGTATGAGCAAAGGGGTGCGGCCGTGGCCCACCGCTGGGTCGCCCAACTCAGGGAAATGGAGACCTCTCGTTGGTGGGATCCGGCCATGCCGTGGCCGCTGCAGATGGACGGGGACTGGCGGCAGGCTCTCGTGGCCGGCGTCCGCCTGCTCAATCTCCTCGGTGCCCTGCCTGAGGTCCCAATCCTGACACCACCGCCGTCGCAATGGCCCTCGGCGGCGCCTTCCTCCCGGTCGCCTCAATCCCATCTTGCCCCGGGGATCCTGGCCAAGGTGCGTGCATTGCTCGCCAAGGCAGAGTCGACTTCGTTCGACATCGAGGCGGAGGCCTTCACAGCCAAAGCGCAGGAGCTGATGATTCGTCACCGGATCGACCGGGTAACCGTCGGCGCGGATGGTCCTGGAGAGGAGGAGACGGTGGGTCGCCGCGTCGGGATCGACAGTCCGTACTCGGAGGCCAAGACCGTGCTTCTGGCTGGTATCGCCGAAGCCAATGGTTGCCGGACGGTGTGGTCGAAGGATCTCGGGTTTGTCACCGTCTTCGGGTACGCGGCCGAGCTCGACGGGCTCGAAGAGCTCTTCACGTCTCTTCTCGTTCAGGCCACCGCCGCTCTCCAGCGAGAAGGATCCAAGAGCGACCGCTTCGGTCGGAGCCGGACCACGAGGTTCCGCCGCTCATTCCTCGTCGCCTTCGCCGGGCGGATCTCCCAAAGGCTCCGCGAGACGACCGACGACATGGTTCGGTCGGCAGAAGCCGAGAGGGGTACCCCGCTTCTCCCGATGCTGGCCTCTCGGGCCCGGGCCGCAGACAAGGCAGTCGAAGAGGCATTCCCGGGTCTCAGCGAGCTCACGGTCTCGGCTACCGACGGGGAGGGCTATCGGTCGGGCACCAGATTCGCAGACGAGGCGGACCTGGGCATCGCAAGTCCCAGTGACGACCGGACGCTGGCAAACGTTGGCTCGGTGGTGGTCGATCCCGCTGACTGGGCGGGGTTTCGGTGAAGATTCGGAGCAGTCGGGCCTGCGTATCTGGGTCCATAGCGTGAAAGCCTCCTTCTCGGATCAGACCTCTTCCGCTTGACACCTCGCCCATAACCAGCAATCTGCACGGGCTCGTTGGGATCTCGACCGCAGAACGGGCAGACCGCGAGACGTGAAGGTACGAGCGACTCCGCCCCCGGTTCCCAAGAGGTGGGCAGAGATGATCACGGCATCACGCTGTCGGCGATCCGCTGCTCCAACCCGGTCAGGTCGAGACCAGCCATCGACGGACCTGTGCCGACGTGGAACGTGTCTATCACCTCGCCCTCGCGGCTGTCGAGCTTGGCGAGACGGATCTCGAGACCACAGACGTCGAGCACACCGAGGATCTCAGCCAGTCTCCCGATGCGGTCGGAGCATTTCACCACAACCACCAGATCGCCTGTGGCGGGATCGGTCGAGATGCGGGCACTGGGCTGGGGGCGGGACACGTCGGGGATCGGATATGCGGCGGCGCGGATTGCGACCCTGTTGTCGATGTCGAGCTGCCCGAGAAGACCGGCTTCGACATCGACGCGAACCCTGTCCCACCGCTCACCCGGGACCACCCCACCGGTGCGGTCGTCCCTGACCCGGAACGAATCGACGACCAGGCCGTCCGATCGGCCGAACAGTCGAGCCTCGAGCACGTCGACCCCATTGGCGGCGAAGACCGCGGCGACGGTCCGACGGAAGCCGGGGAGGCTCGGGCCAACCACCACCACTGTCTCGATGGGCTCGCCGGCCCGAACCCCCAGATGGGACCCACCGACCAGGTCGGAGACCAGCTCGAGATGCCAGAGCACCTCTTCGACCGCGAGGCTTCGCAGATAGTCGTCGGGCATGGCGTCGAGATGTGCTGCCATCGCATCTATCGCTCCGCCCGACCGGGCCAATACCTCTTGCCGGGTGGCCCCGCCCGTTGCGACGGCAGGCTCCTCGGCGCCAAACCTGGCGGCGCATCTCAGGAACAGCGTCATGAGCAAGCTCGCCTTCCAGTCGTTCCACATCGAGGGCCCGGTGGCCCTGGAGTCGGCGATCGTGAGCAAGTAGAGCACCTGCAGCAACTGGAGGCTGCCTACCTCCGAGGCCACTTCGTCGATCACAGCCGGGTCGGCTAGGTCACGTCTGGTGGCGGTCAGCGGCAGGAGGAGATGATGGCTCACGGCGCTGACCAAGAGGTCTGTGGTGTTGGCGTCGAGCCCTATCCGCTCGGCGAACGCGGCAGCGATCTCGGCGCCGACTTTGGCGTGTTCGCCACCGTGACCCTTGCCGATGTCGTGGAGGAAAGCTGCGAGACGCAGCAGCCGGGGCTGGTCCAACTCGAGTCCGACATCGCCGAGCGGACCGTTGTCCGATAGGACCGACTGCATCTCCTCCACGGTGCGCCAGAGGTGTGCGGCAACGGGGTGCTGGTGAAACGGCTCGAGCTGGGGCAGGGTGGCCACGACGCCCCACTCAGGGAG